>ONOV01000031.1 GCA_900319505.1 uncultured Erysipelotrichaceae bacterium | reverse complement strand
TAAGCACATACAGTCAAAGGATTATTAACAAATTACGCTTTCATCTCGGTCATTGAATGGCCGAGGATTCCCGCTTGGTTTCCTAAATTATATTTCAAACTGGATCTTTCAACAGAAAAGACGATACAGCGTACCGTCTTAATTGCTTTCCAGATCTGCCTTTGCTTTCTTTTCAAATGCATCGGCTTTGGCATGATCGCCTTTGTTTTCATACATGGCTGAAACAAGCATATAGAGATCCGAACGGCTGCCTTCCGGCATACGCTCTGCCTCTGCCTCAGCCTGCTCCAGGTAGGTATACTTCTTACGGATATAGGTATCCATGACCCATTCCGCATGCCGCTTTGTTTTAGGATCATCCGGCAGTTCCTGAATCATGTCATAGAAGCGGCGTGCTTCTTTGACATCATGAATAGATACAAAGTATTCAAAGCAGCGGCTGGCAACATAGGCTTTCTTCTGATAGCTCATGCGCCTGACATTCCATGTGCCTAACAGCCCTTTTACGGCAAACTTATCATTACGCATAATGTAGCTGTTGAGCTTGAGGCAGAACAGCCGGTAAGGGTTCATGAAGAAAGCGGCCCGCCAGGAAGAAGATTCTTTATCAAACTGATCCCAGTCTTCCTGATCAATCAATGAAACAAGCTTGTGCGGTTCCGTATTGCGATAGATCAATTCCATGGCAAGTACGACAAGAAAAATAATCAATATAGCTTTTGATGCGACAGACATAATACTCCTTTAAAAAGCATCCTCACAATGAGAGAGGATGCTTCTATTTTAATTCTTTAAGGAGTGAATCGGGGAAGGAATATGTCCTCCTCTGTTCACCATGACATCCGGTTTTGACTTCTTGACCGGCATGATCGGGCCGTAGCCCATCAGACCGCCGAAGTTCAATGTTTCTCCTGCTTTCTTGCCGATGGCCGGAATGAGACGGCAGGCCGTTGTCTTGTTGTTGATCATACCGATAGCCGCTTCATCCGCAATCAGGGCAGAGATGGTCTCAGCGGTTGTATCACCCGGGATGATGATCATATCAAGACCGACGGAGCATACGGCGGTCATGGCTTCCAGTTTTTCAATGGTAAGCACACCTTTTTCCGCTGACTGAATCATGCCCTGGTCCTCGGATACCGGAATAAAGGCACCGGAAAGACCGCCGACTGAACTGGAGGCCATGACGCCGCCTTTCTTGACGGCATCATTCAGCATGGCAAGGCACGCTGTTGTGCCCGGACCGCCGCATGTCTCAAGACCGATTTCTTCCAGAATCTGAGCAACCGAATCACCAACCGCAGGGGTCGGGGCAAGCGACAGGTCGACAATACCGAACGGTACACCTAAGCGGCGGGAAGCTTCTGTGGCAACAAGCTGTCCCATACGGGTCACCTTGAATGCCGTCTTCTTGATGACTTCCGCAATCTCATCCATTGTCGCTTCCCTGCCAGCCTTGCGGATGGCCATTCTGACCACACCCGGACCGGAAACGCCGGTATTGATGACGCAGTCAGGTTCCGAAACGCCATGGAATGCTCCGGCCATAAACGGATTATCTTCAACGGCATTGCAGAAGACAACCAGCTTGGAAGCACCGGCACAGTTATCATCTTTGGTCAGTTCCGCACATTCTCTGACCACCTGGCCCATGATCTTTACGGCATCCATATTGATGCCGGCTTTGGTTGAACCGACATTGACGGATGAACAGACAAGGTCTGTCTCGGCAAGAGCTCTTGGAATGGAGCGGATCAAAGCTTCATCGCCTGGCGTCATGCCTTTCTGCACCAGCGCGGAATAGCCGCCGATGAAGTTGATGCCGATGGCTTTGGCAGCTTTGTCCAGCGTCTTTGCATACTTGACAGGATCACCGCCGGAAGCGGAAACCAGTAAGGCAATCGGGGTTACACTGACACGGCTGTTGACAATCGGGATGCCGTACTGGGCAGAGATATCATGTGTTACCTTGACCAGATCCTTTGCCTTAGTCGTAATCTTCTGATAGACCTTTTCACAGGAGCGGTCAATATCGCTGTCACAGCAGTCCATCAGGGAAATACCCATGGTAATCGTACGGACGTCCAGGCATTCCTCATCGATCATCCGTATGGTTTCCAGTATCTTATCTTCTTTCTGTGCCATAGTATCCCTCAGATTGTATGCATGGCATCGAAGATATCCTCATGCATGAGATGAATCTTCAGCCCTTCCGCATCGCCGGCCTTTTCAATGTCTGCGACCAGATCTTCGAAGTGATCTTCCAGTTCGGCCGGGACTTCAACGGTCATGATCATGGTAAATAGATCCTGTAATACTTTCTGGGTTACATCCGTGATGTTGATGCTGCGCTTGGCACAGTATACCGCTACAAAGGCCAAGATGCCCGGGCGGTCCTTGCCGACGACTGAAATTACTGCTCTCATAGTTCTACTCCCTTTCTGTCATCCTTCTGCCTGCAGATCTGCCAGAGTCAGACCGCAGTAATATAATTCCATTTCAAAGTATGTCTTAACCTGTTCGATGGTATCTGCTGTAGAATCCTTACATTCGCTGGTACGATGAGAATCATTGCTGAAGTCTACCGTACAGCTGCCCATGGAACCGACATCGCTCTTCCAGTTATAGGAATATTTGATGGATCTTTCCGCATACAGGAACGTATGCCTGCTGAAATCAATCTGATAGGATTCATTGCCGTTATTGAACTCAAGTGTATAGAGACCATCGCTTCCCTTGTTATAGTTCAGCCGTGATACCAGTCTCTTCCTGAATGTATCTGTTACTGTAGCTTCCGCACTGTCATCATCATCGGTGATCGTCTTGATACTGGATGTATCAATATCCCTGTAATTGACATAGGATGCCTGACTCTTCTTCATGTCATCCGTGATTGTCACACTTGTACTGTCCAGCCTGCTGAAACTGACTTCAGAGGAATAATCTACCGTAATCTTCTGTGATTCATAGCTGACGGATATGGTAAAGTCTGCTGTTTCATTCGCCAGACGCCCCTTTTCATCAAATGTATCTTTTACGGTACCGGAAGTGACATTGAAGTCATCATAGTCTTTCAGGCCATAGGAATCATAGCGGCTGGAGAAGATATCATCTGCCGCTTTGGGATCAAGTGTTAAGGTATAGACCGTCTTACTGCCTTCCTGTGTACCGCTTAATGATTTAATATCATCTTTGTCATAGCACTTTGCACTCAATGGCACCAGTACACTGCTCAGCAGTCCATCCACATCCATATCTTCATAATATGTTACGCTGTTATACGTATTGTACAGACGCCCGCCATAATAATAGCCATCCATCGTGGACTTCGTACCGTTGGAATCGATATTCTGATTCAGATGTGCATTCACATCCGATGTACTGCCGTCATATTCCAGTACGGCATCCATATCGAAGGCATCCATCGTGTTATCACTGTAATGCATGTCATAGGCACATTTCACACCTGCCGTGTAGCTCCTGGCAGTTTCGGCATTCTTTATGGCATTGCTGTAGTCATCATAGCTGACACTTAATCTCTGCACAGCTGCCGGAGCAGTCGATGATGCGGTTCCGTCCGTCTTTTGTGCTGCGCTGCCGCATCCGGCAAGGACTAAGCATAACAGGCATATTTCTGCTTTTCTGATCATATGTGACCATTATACATTTCCTTCAGAAAAATACGACTGTTTCCATGAAACAATTCTCATATGCCGGGATAAAGAATAAGCGGTATTTTCCTCTCCTCACGCATGGCACCGCCATGATGCCCCTTCATGATCTGATTGGCACTGAAAAACAGGGTTTCAGGCGTACGGGCAAAGGCGACATAATCGCCCAGCATTTGCCGAAAACGAGGATGTTCTGTACCATACCCGAACACATGTTCCTTACAGGTTTTCTTCATACTGTAAAGATCATAGAATGGATAGGTTTTGCGGAAGCAGGCTTCAAACTCCCTGAGATACGTCTTCTTCACTTGGAATGACATGGTGCGCGCTTCCAGGGACGGCAGCCTTGACAGCATTCCCAGCAGCTTCTCATCTTCCCCGATCAGAACCGGAACCGTATCAACCTGTCCATGATCTGCGATGACCATCAGACCTGTATCTGCGGGCAATTGTGAAGCCAGTTCACCCAGAGTATCTGAGATATCCTGCATCATATCCTTTGCTTTGGATGAGTATGGGCCATTATGGTGCATGCAGTCATCCAGAAGATCCCAGTATACATAAAGATACTGAAGCTCTGGATCCTGTACCAGCTTTAAAGCAAGATCACACTGTTCTTTGAAGGTATGACAGCCGTTATGACCGAAGCTCGGCCAGATACTGTCGGCTTTGATGCCCTTTTCATTCAGCTCATCGTAGATCTTTCTGACCGGCAGTGCTTTGTCTGCACAGCCGGGATAATTATTGCGTGAATACTGTCCTGTTCCCAGAAACAGAATCACTTCATCATTTACTTCCGTGAAGTACTGATGCCAGCCAAGCCAGCCGGTTTCATCCGGATAGCGGCCGCTCAGAAAAGAGGTGGTAGCTGCAGTTGTGGTCGGCGGATAGACGGAATCAAAGGAAGAAAACATATATTTCCTGACAAAAGCGTCTTCCCCGAGATTCCTGGTGATCTGTTCTGCTCCCATCGCATCGACAAGCACGGTAATGACACACCGGTACTGCTTTGCCCACAGCTTTGTGACAGGATCATACGGGGCATAGACCGGCAGGTCAAAACGGCTTCTCAAAGCATTGGAAATGCTTAGAATACTGTGCTCATAATCGGTTTCTGGCATAACTATTTCCCCGGTAATATCAGTGCCTTCTCTTACGTACCGCTGTTTCAGTGAAACATGCCTTGTCCGGACGGTTGCGGGACTGGGTATATTCAAACATGATCCCTTTGGAATTGAACACCTGGCCCGTGATTACAAGGACAAAGTCATATGTTCCCAGATCCAGTGTTTCCATATCTCTCCGGGCAGCTCTTTCGGCGGTCACCATACGCCTGGAAGTTGTAATGACCATACCTAACGTATCCTCCAGGTACTGATAGATGGACCTTTCTGCTATCTCAGCTGTCAGCCCAGGTGTCTCAGCTGCCAGAAAAATGTTATGGTCCAGAATAATACGCTGCCCGCTGACAATCCGTTCTCTTTCAATGTCATACAGTTCAGATCCTTCATCAAAACCTGTCATATTGCTGGTGGTATGATCACAGATCTTCTTTTGAAAGCTGATTACTTTTGTAACAACCGTTACACCGATACGGTTCGCTGCTTCCGCAAAACTTTCAATACCGCCTGCCGTGAATACATTGCGGTTGGAGAAGTCATTCGGTATTACCTGTACGCCCTTGCCATGCTGGGGAATAACAAAACCATCCTCCGACAGTACATTCAGCGCCCGGCGGATTGTATTCCTGGTACAGCCGTATTTACGGGCATATTCATTTTCAGAAGGCAGATAATCACCTGCCCTGTATTTTCCGGATATGATATCTCCCTGAATATCTCTCAGAATGTCTTCATATTTGCTTTTGGGCATAGATTTCCCTTTCTCATTCCTTTTTATCATACAAAAAAAGACTGGAGGATATAAACCCCCAGTCTCATGATTTGCTTATACAAGCTCGATGTAAGCCATCGGAGCGGCATCACCCTTACGAACGCCTGTCTTCACAACGCGGGTATATCCGCCTTTGCGGTCAGCGTACTTGGGAGCGACTTCGTCGAAGAGCTTCTGCAGCGCAGTCTTGCCTGTCTTCTCATCCGTTACGTTGCGGATGTATGAAGCTGCTTTTCTGCGGGATGCCAGATCACCCTTCTTGCCAAGAGTAATCAGCTCATCAACAACACTGCGCATATCCTTTGCCTTAGCTTCTGTTGTCTCTACCTTGCCATAGAGAATAACAGAAGTAGCCATATTTCTGAGCATAGCCTTACGATGGTCAGCGTTTCTGCCAAACTTACGATTCCACATGTTGGTTCCTCCTATCAGTCAAAGGATTTGAAGTGCAGGCCGAGAGCCTCCAGCTTATCCTTTACCTCTTTCAGTGATTTCTTGCCGAGATTTCTGACTTTCATCATTTCATCCTCGGTCTTCTGTGTGAGTTCATCTACTGTTGCGATGTTAGCTCTCTTCAGACAGTTATAAGAACGTACGGAGAGGTCGAGGTCTTCGATTAACATTGCCTGACCCTTCGGTGCGACTTCCTGTCCGCCTTCATCAATAACAGAGTCACTTGTAGCGACATTCTCATCTTCCGCCTCAACAATCTCAAGGTGGTCGATCAGAATCTTAGCTGCCGTTGCCAGAGCCTTACGCGGTGTGATGGAACCATTGGTTGTAATCTCCATGGTTAAAGCATCATATTTAACATCCTGACCGACACGGGTAGGATTGACCGTATAAGCTACCTTGGTAACAGGTGTATAGATGGAGTCTGTATAGACAGCACCGATATCCTGTCCCTTGCTGGCATTCTGCTGCTTGTTGATTTCAGCGGCAACGTAACCGCGGCCGGTCTTGGCCTTCAGTTCCATTTCAAGTCTGCTTCCGGCTTCGACATGAGCGATTTCAAGATCCTTATTCAGAATCTCAACACCAGCCGGGCAGTGAATGTCGCCTGCTGTTACTGTGCAGGGACCTTCCGCTGAAATCTCAAGCTTATATTCATCATCGTCCTGAATCTTCATGATCAGCTGCTTGATCTGCAGGATGATCATGGAAACATCTTCTCTTACACCCGGAATGGTTGTGAACTCATGGTAGACACCATCAACCTTAATGCAGAAGACGGCAGCACCCGGGAGGGAGGACAGCAGGACCCTGCGCAGAGCGTTCCCGATTGTCGTTCCAAAACCTCTCTCAAGCGGGGAAAGAACAAATCTTCCGAAATGTTCCGTTTCGTCAGATTCCTGAACTTCAAAATTGGGCCGTTCAAACTTTTGCATGCATTATCCTCCTATTATTTTAATTATCCACGAGGTCTCTTAGGCGGACGGCATCCGTTGTGCGGAATCGGCGTCACGTCGTTGATTGCTGTGATGGTAAGACCAGCTGTCTGTAAGGATCTTACAGCAGCCTCACGACCCGGACCAGGTCCTTTCACGTTGACTTCAACTGTCTTCATGCCCTGCTGAACAGCAGCCTTGCCGGCAGCTTCAGCACACAGCTGAGCAACATAAGGTGTAGATTTACGGGAACCTTTATATCCTAAAGCACCAGCGGAGCTCCAGGAGACAACATTTCCAGCTTCATCAGCGATTGTAACAATCGTGTTATTGAATGTTGAATGAATGTGAGCGACACCCTTCGCCACATTTCTGCGGATCTTCTTTTTACGAGTCTTAGCCGCAGATGTATTCTTCTTTGTTGGCATTCCAATGTCCTCCTAATTACTTCTTCTTGTTGGCAACCGTACGACGCGGTCCTTTTCTTGTACGAGCGTTAGTTCTGGTTCTCTGACCGCGTACCGGCAGATTTCTTCTGTGACGCAGACCTCTGTAAGAACCGATTTCCATGAGTCTCTTGATGTTCAGAGAAACTTCACGGCGCAGATCACCCTCAGTCTTGATCTTATCGATCTGCTGACGGAGCGCTGTCTCCTGCTCTTCTGTCAGATCCTTTACACGGATCGTTGTGTCAACACCGGCAGCCTCACATACCTTCTTGGCTGTTGTACGGCCGATGCCATAGATATAGGTTAAGGAAATTCCGACCTGTTTGTTGTTCGGAATATCTACACCAGCAAAACGTGCCATATTCTTCTAATTTTCCTCCAAATTAACCCTGTCTCTGCTTATGCTTCGGGTTTTCGCAGATTACCATCACTACGCCCTTGCGCTTGATGACTCTGCACTTGTCACAAATAGGTTTGACGCTAGGTCTTACTTTCATCTTCAGTTCCTCCTGAATCAAATTACCACGTCTTAGAAACAAGTGAAGAAGGATGACATATCCTGCCTGTTAAAATGCACATGTCTGTGCATGTAGATTTTACCAGGAACGTGGGACGGATCTGTCCTTACGTACCTTCTTCGTGTGCCTTAGAAAAGACAAGACAGAGGAAAGGAAGACTGGCTTCCTTTCCTTTCTGTCAGTTAATCAATCTTAGCTAAAGCTTCTTTGATGCGTCCGAATACTACATCAGGTTTCTGTGATGCGTCAAGATGTGTTACCAATCCTTTTTCATCATAGAAGTCGATGACCGGCTTTGTTGAAGCGTCGTATTCCTTCATCCGCTGGGTCAGTTTCTCAACAGTATCGTCAGCTCTCTGCTTGAGCGGGCTGCCGCACTTGTCACAGACACCTTCCACTTTCGGCGGGAAGTTACTGATGTGATAGATCGCACCGCACTTCGGACATACGCGGCGTCCTGTCACACGCTCCTTCAGGATTTCAAAGTCAACTTCCAATGCCAGCACAGCCTCAACAGGCTTGCCGATCTTGGCAGCAATCTCTTCAAATGCCTTCGCCTGTACAAGAGTACGGGGGAAGCCATCCAGGAGATAGCCCTTCTGACAGTCAGGCTCCTGCAGCCTCTTTTCCACCATGGCATTAATCACATCGTCCGGGACAAGCTTGCCGGCATCCATATAGGATTTAGCTTCTTTTCCCAGCTCAGTGCCATTAGCGACATTCTCCCGGAGCATATCACCGGTAGAAATGTGCGGGATGTCGTACGCCTGCAGAATCAGATCAGACATTGTGCCTTTTCCAGCTCCAGCAGGCCCCATGATAAGAATGTTCATATACGTCCTCCTTTAGTTCAGGAAACCGTGATACTCCTTCTGTGTCAGCTGGCCTTTGATCTGTCCGATCGTTTCCATGGCGACACCGACAACGATGATGATACCTGTTCCGCCAATACCAGTATTGGAAGGAATAGATGTAAACATCGGCAGAATGTACGGCAGCACGGCTACCAGAGTCAGTCCCAGAGCACCTAAAACGGTGATACGGTTGAGAACCTTATGCAGGTACTTCTTTGTATCAGCACCCGGACGAATACCAGGGATATAAGCATCAGACTTTCTGAGATTGTCTGCGACTTCATCCGGATTCATCTGCAGGTCTGTGTAGAAGAACGTAAAGAGAATCGTCAGCACTGCGTACAGACAAAGACCGAACGGCTTGGACAGAGACAGATAATTCTGCAGCTTGTTATACAGATTCGTATTGAAGAAGCTGATAATAATCTGCGGTGCCGTCATAATTGACGAAGCAAAGATGACCGGGATAACCGAAGCACTGTTGATCTTTAACGGTAAGTACGTTACATCATTTCTGCCGCGATTGCTGATGCTGTTCGTATACTGAATCGGAATTTTACGAACAGCCGTTTCCATAATAACAACAAAGATAATAATTGCAAGATAAACCGCACAGTAAATTACAAATTGTAATACACCGTTGAAGATTTCTCCGTTACTGGACCCACCTACAAGGCTATTATACACTTCTGTGAACTGTGTCGGCATATTGGAAACAATACCGGCGAAAATAATAATGGAGATACCGTTGCCGATTCCCTTCATGGAGATACGGTCGCCGATCCACAGAAGGAACGCCGCACCGGCACAGAGAATCGTAGCTGTATACAGATACGTTGCCAGATTGGAATCTGCCAGGACAGCATACTGCTTATCAAAGCTGTATACCAGAGAATACGCCTGGACAAATGCCAGAATCACGGCGAAGTAACGGGTAGTTTTTTCAATCTTCTCACGGCCCGTCTGTCCTGACTTGGCCCATTCCGTTAAAGACGGAATGACATCCATGGAGAGAAGCTGAATGATGATGCTGGAAGTGATGTATGGTGTGACACCCATCGAGAAGATGGACAGTCTTTCCAGCGCACCGCCGCCCAGCAGATTCATCATGTTGAGTATTGAGTTTTCACCGATCTGAGATGCCAGTGCCTTTGAATCAACACCAGGTACCGGAATAGAGGCTCCAACACGATAGATCAGCAGCATGGCAAGCGTGAAGAAGATCTTATTGCGGATCTCCTTATTCTTGAACATGCTGGCGAACGTATGCCCCATGATCAGAGCACCTCTACTGTTCCGCCCGCCTCTTCAATACTCTTCTGAGCAGTCTTAGAAAACTTCTCAGCTTTGACGGTCAGTTTCTTTTCAAGCTTTCCATTGCCGAGAACCTTGACACCGTCAAGATGCTTCTTGACCAGTCCTGCAGCCTTCAATGCTTCATAATCAACTGTTGCACCATCTTCAAACTTATTCAGGCTTTCAACATTCACAACGGCATATTCCTTGCGTGTGAAGTTTGTGAAGCCTCTCTTAGGCATTCTCTTGAAGTAAGGTGTCTGACCGCCTTCAAATCCGATGGCTACACCGCCGCCGGATCTGGAGTTCTGACCTTTCTGACCCTTACCGCTTGTCTTGCCCCAACCGCTGCCGAGGCCTCTTCCGATTCTCTTGGAAACGGAACGAGCACCCTCATTGGCTTTCATTTCATTTAATTTCATCCGAATGTCCTCCTCAGCGAATTTCCGAGACTTTCTTATCTCTCAGCTTGGCAACATCTTCAACAGTATGCATCTGCCTGAGAGCATCGAGAGTCGCGTAAACGACGTTAACGGAAGTACGGCTGCCGATGACCTTGGACAGGACATCAGATACACCAGCCAGTTCCAGAATAGATCTTACTGCACCGCCGGCGATAACACCAGTACCAGGAGCAGCAGGCTGCAGATATACCGTAGATGCACCATGTACACCCTTGGCTGCATGCGGAACAGTTCTGTTATCCTCAACCAGGCTGACTCTGAAGACATTCTTTACAGCTGCTTCATTTGCTTTTCTGATCGCATCCGGTACTTCAGCAGCTTTACCCATGCCGAAGCCGATTCTGCCCTTCTTATCACCGACAACTACCAGTGCGGCAAAACGCATTCTGCGGCCGCCCTTGACTGTCTTGGATACACGGTTGATGGAAACTACTACATCTTCAAATTCTTTCGGTTCACGCTTACGGGAGAACTGTCTGCGACCGCCGCGGTTGTTGTTACCTCTTTCGAAACGGCCGCCGTTGTTATTCGGACGCTGCTCTGTTGTATTTTCAGTAGGCATTTCTTTTCTCCCTTCCATCAGAACTTCAGTCCGGCTTCTCTGGCCGCATCAGCCAGCGCCTGGACTCTTCCGTGATATACATAACCGCCTCTGTCGAAACGGACAGATTCGATGTTCAGTGCCTTGCACTTTTCAGCAATTGCTGCACCAACCTGCTTGGCTGCTTCAACATTGCCGCCATTTTCCAGCTTGAGATCCTTGGAGCTGGCAGAGCACAGTGTGACACCCTTGGTGTCATCAATTACCTGAGCATAGATGTGCGCATTGGAACGGAATACGTTCAGTCTAGGGCAGTCGGGAGTACCGCTGACTACTCTGCGTACACGCTTATGCCGGCGGATACGTTCTTCATTCTTCTTTGTCTTATTCAGCATATATCTCTCTCCTTCCCTTACTTCTTAGCCGCAGCTGTCTTGCCTTCCTTACGGCGGATATGTTCTCCATCATAGAGGATACCCTTTCCATGGTAAGGTTCAGGCTTCTTAATGGATCTGACAACAGCAGCGAACTGACCGACAAGCTGCTTGTCGATACCGCTGATCTGGATGGTATTGGCATCCGGTACCTTGACTTCCAGTCCTTCCGGAACAGTGAAGTCAACCGGGTGAGAGAAGCCGACATTCAGGGTCAGCTTGCTGCCGGCTAAGGCAGCTCTGTAACCGATACCTACGATCTTCAGTGTCTTGGCATAGCCTTTGGAGACACCTTCAATCATGGTGGCAATCAGAGCACGTGTTGTGCCATGAAGCTGCTTTGTGTGCTTTTCTTCATCAGGACGTTTTACCGTCAGAACATTTTCGTTGATTTCGATTGCCATCAGCGGGGAGAATTTTCTGGTCAGGGTTCCCTTGGGTCCCTTAACAGTCACCTCATTGCCGTCCGCGACGCTGACTTCAACGCCGGCCGGAATGGTAATCGCCTTATTTCCGATACGTGACATTTTTTATCCTTTCCTTTAATTACCAGATATAAGCGACAACTTCGCCGCCGATATGCTGTTTGCGTGCATCTCTGTCAGTCATCATGCCATTGGAAGTGGAGATGATTGCTGTGCCTAAGCCATTCAGTACCTTCGGTACTTCATCACCCTTGGCATAAACACGTAAACCCGGCTTGGAAATACGCTTGATTCCGCTGATGACACTCTGGCCGTGTGAATACTTCAGCGTGACGACGATTTTCTTTTCAATGCCCTCGCCCTCAACGGCATAATTTTCGATGTAGCCTTCAGCCTTCAGAATACGGGCAATTTCAGCCTTGACTCTGCTGTAAGGAGCTACGTCAACGGTCTCCATGCGTGCCTGAATGCCATTACGGATTCTGGTGAGCATGTCCGCAATCGGATCTGTCATATTCATCTTAACGTTACCTCCTTACCAGCTGGCCTTGCGTACACCAGGGATCTGGCCCTTGTAAGCCAGTTCTCTGAAACAGATTCTGCAGATACCGTACTTACGGATGACAGAATGAGGACGTCCGCAGATCCGGCAGCGTGTATATTCACGTGTAGAGAACTTAGCAGGACGCGCCTGTCTTACTTTCTGAGATTTCTTTGCCATTTCGTTCTCCTTCTCACTTCTCAAACGGCATGCCGAGTTCCTTCAGCAGCGCATATGCTTCTTTGTTGGTCTTGGCAGTTGTAACAATGACAACATCCAGACCTCTGACCTTATTGACCTTATCGTAGTCAATTTCAGGGAAAATCAGCTGTTCCTTTACGCCCAGAGTATAGTTGCCTCTGCCGTCGAATGCTGTTCCGCTGACGCCGTGGAAATCTCTGACACGCGGCAGGTCAATGTTGAAGAGCTTGTCGAGGAATTCGTACATTCTCTCACCGCGGAGAGTGACTTTGCAGCCGATGCTCATTCCTTCACGAAGCTTGAAGTTAGCGATGGACTTCTTTGCCTTTGTGATAACCGGCTTCTGACCGGAAATAAGGGTCATTTCCTCAACTGCTTCATCCAGCAGCTTCGGGTTGACGATCGCATCGCCGACACCCATGTTGAGGACAACCTTCTCCAGCTTCGGCGCTTCCATAACGGACTTGTAGCCGAATTCTTTCATCAGTGAAGGCTTAACTGTTTCAACATATTTCTGTTCGAGACGGTTCATTACTTCTTCTCCTCCTTCACGACTGTGCCGGACTTCTTGTAATATCTCTGCTTATTGCCGTTCTCATCGAACTTGATGCCGATACGGCTGGCAGCCTTTGCCTTTTTGTCGTAAGCCATGACGTTGGAAACATCAATCTTGGCTTCCTTTTCGACAATGCCGCCTTCCGGATTTGCCTGGGACGGCTTCAGAGCCTTCTTGACCATGTTGACACCTTCAACAATGACCTTATGCTCTTCCGGGAATACGGCCTTGACAGTGCCGACTGTTCCCTTGTAATGGCCGCTGATCACCTTGACTTCATCACCTGTCTTGATTTTCATTGTGGCTCCTCCTTAAAGTACTTCCGGTGCCAGGGATACGATCTTCATGAAGCCTGCATCACGGATTTCACGTGCTACCGGTCCGAAAATACGTGTACCTGTCGGAGTATTGTCTTCCTTGATAATGACAGCAGCGTTGTCATCGAACTTGATGTAGCTGCCGTTTTCACGACGGACGCCATAGACAGTACGAACGATAACTGCCTTGACGACCTGACCTTCCTTGACTGTTCCATTAGGAGCAGCGTGCTTTACTGCACAGACAACAATGTCGCCGATGCTGGCTCTCTTTCTCTTGGAGCCTCCAAGGCATCTGATTACAAGCAGTTCCTTGGCACCGGTATTGTCTGCTACATGCAGTCTGGTTTCATTCTGAATCATCTAACCTTGCCTCCTATTAAAGAACTACTGCTTTCTGAACAACCTTGACCAGTCTGTAATGCTTGTCCTTGGACAGAGGTCTTGTCTCCATCACTTCAACAACATCACCGACATGTGCTTCATTGTTCTCATCATGCGCCTTGAAACGTGTTGTGAACTTTACATGTCTGCCATATAAAGGATGGCGCTTCTGTGTATTGATCTCAACGACGATTGTCTTGTCCATCTTGTCGGACACGACTGTTCCGCGCAGGACTTTTCTCGCGTTTCTTTCTGCCATTTTCATGCCCTCCTTTATTTGTTAGCAGCAGCACGTTCTGTCATAACAGTATAGATACGTGCGATTGTTTTCCTGATGTCTTTGATGCGGGCAGGATTTTCCAGTGCGCCCGTAGCCTGCTGGAAACGCAGGTTATAGAGTTCTTCTTTCAGGGATGTGACTTCTTCCTTGAGTTCATCATCGCTCAGGTCTCTGATTTCTTTCACATTCATGACTTAGCGTACCTCCTGGCCCTTCTTAATGAAGCGTGTTCTTACGCCAAGCTTGTTGGCCGCAAGACGCAGTGCTTCTCTGGCAGTTGCCTCATCGACACCGCCGACTTCAAACATGATCCTGCCCTGCTGAACCACTGCAACCCAGTGATCCGGAGCACCTTTACCAGATCCCATACGTACTTCCAGAGGCTTCTTTGTTTTAGCAAGCTGCGGGAAGATACGGATCCAGACCTGACCGCCACGGTTCATATAACGTGTCATGGCTACACGGGCAGCCTCGAGCTGCGCGCTGCTTACATAAGCGCCTTCGTCCGCAACCAGACCGTAATCGCCGAATGCTAATTCACGGCCGGCCTTGGCGCGTCCTTCATAGGAGAGACGATGCGGTCTTCTCCACTTTACTCTCTTAGGCATTAACATAATCAGTTATTACCTCCTTCAGCAGCCCCAGCAGCAGCCTTTACAGGTGCTGCTGCAGCTGTGTTGTTCTCAGCGTTATTGCGGCGGCTGTTGAAACGTCTGTTGTTTCTGCGGCCGTTTCTTCTGTCATTGCGCAGAGAATTCTTCGGTGCTTCCGGTTCCTTGACCATTTCACCCGGCATCACTTCACCGCGGCAGATCCAGACCTTGACGCCCAGCTTGCCGTATGTGGTGTGTGCCTCTTCGCAGGCATAATCGATATCGGAACGCAGTGTATGCAGCGGAACGACACCCTTTGCATAGCCTTCCTGACGCGCGATTTCAGCACCGCCTAAGCGGCCCTTACACAGTGTCTTGATGCCCTTGGCACCAGAACGCATAGTCTGCTGAATTGCCTTCTTCTGTGTCACACGGAAGGACTGACGGTTTTCCAGCTGTTCGCAGATCTTGCGGGCAACCAGACGTGCATCCAGATCCGGATTGGCAACCTGAATGACATCAATCTTGACACTCTTGCCGCCGGCAATCTTGGCAACCGCCTTCTTTGTGGCTTCCATCTTTTCAGCCTTGCCATCCTCGGACTTGCCGATGACAGCACCCGGTCTGGCACAGCGGATGATTACCTTGACATCCTTCTTGCCGGGTCTTTCAATCTCAATTCTGGAAATGTAGGCATCCTTGAGACTCTTTTCCAGATAATTTCTGATTTTAACGTCTTCGTTCAGAAGATCGCTGAAGTCTTTCTTTTCTGCATACCATCTGGAGTTCCAGTCACGGATGACACCGACACGCATGCCGATCGGACTTACTTTCTGTCCCATACTCTTGATCTTCCTCCCTTATCTCTCATCAGAAACCACAACTGTAATGTGGCTTGTTCTCTTCATTCTCGGATGAGCATTTCCTTTGGCTGCTGCCTTGAAACGCTTCATGACGATGCCTTCGTCTGCATAGCAGGCTTTGACATACAGCTGTTCATAATTCAGCTGAAAGTTGTTGGTCGCATCAGCAGCTGCTGTTTTAACGACCTTGTATACTGCCTCGGCAGCCTTGTTCGGAGTGAACTCCAGGATTGCCAGGGCCTCATCCACGCTCTTGCCTCTGACAAGATCCAGAACCAGTCTGGCCTTGCGCGGGGTGACGCGGACAGTCTTTGCTGTTGACTTTACATCCATGTTCTTACCTTCTCCTTATGCTGCCTTGTCACTGCCGTGACCGCTGAACTTTCTGGTCGGAACAAACTCACCGAGTTTATGACCGACCATATCTTCTGTTACATAGACCGGAACGTGTTCCTTGCCGTTATAGACAGCGAATGTATGTTCCACGAAGCTCGGGAAAATCGTTGAACGGCGGGACCATGTCTTGATGACTTCTTTTTTATTTGCCTTGTTCTGTTCTTCTACCTTCTTGAGGAGGTAAGCATCGCAGAACGGGCCCTTCTTAATGCTTCTTGACATCTTCTATTCTCCTTTCAGCTTATTTTCCGTTGCGTCTTCTGACGATCAGATCGTTGCTCTTCTTCTTAGGATTGCGAGTCTTAACACCCATGGCTTTCTTGCCCCAAGGTGTCATAGGAGACTTACGGCCTACAGGAGCCTTACCTTCACCACCACCATGAGGGTGATCGACAGGGTTCATGGCTGAACCACGAACTGTCGGACGGATACCTCTCCATCTGTTGCGGCCGGCCTTGCCTAAGTTGACCAGGTTCCAGTCAGCGTTGCCGACTGTACCGATAGTAGCACGGCAGTTTGCCGGAACCTTGCGGACTTCACCGCTCATGAGACGAAGGATGACATACTTTCCTTCAAAACCGAGGATCTGAGCATAGGAGCCGGCAGCTCTTGCCATCTGGCCGCCCTTGCCCGGGAGCATCTCGATGTTGTGGACGAATGTACCTTCAGGGATGTTTTTCATTTCCATGGCGTTGCCTGTCTTGATATCGACAGCTTCACCGGAAACGATTGTATCGCCTACATTCAGATCTGCAGGGCAGATGATGTAGCGCTTTTCACCATCAGCGTAGTTGATCAGAGCAATGTTTGCTGTTCTGTTCGGATCGTATTCAATGGAAGCAACTTTGCCAGGGACGTTGTCCTTGTTACGTCTGAAATCGACGATTCTGTACTTCTGCTTGACGCCGCCGCCCTGATGACGGGTTGTGATGCGTCCGTTATTGTTTCTGCCGCCCTTGCTCTTCTTCGGCGCTAACAGAGAACGTTCAGGGGTTGCACCCTTAGTCAGTCTGGCACGGTTGTCCAGAGTTGACATGTTTCTGCGGCCGGCACTGGTCGGCTTATACTTGATAATAGGCATTTCTTTCTTTTTCCTTTCGCAGTTTTCCGGAGATAGCGAATTCCTCCGATATTTGATTCTCTAACTCAGTTCTCTGAGTTGTAGATGTCGATGGTCTGTCCTTCCGGAAGCTTGACATAAGCCTTCTTGATGGCTCTTGTCTTGCCGGAATAACGGCCGACTCTTCTTGTCTTCGGCTTTGTGTTAACGATGTTAACAGCTACCGGTCTGATGCCGTAGATCTCACGGACAGCCTGGGCAACGGAGATCTTGTTGGCAGTTTTTGCTACTTCGAAGACGATCCAGTTGCTATCTTTTACCGTGTTGGACTTCTCAGTAACGATCGGTCTTCTGATAATGTCACGTGCGTTCATTCTGCAAATACCTCCCCTGCTGTTGCAGCGGCAGCTTCTGTGAACACGATCTTGTCGGCGTTGGCAATGTCATAGACATTCAGCTGAGGAACAGTGACAAGAGCAGCGTTCGGGATGTTGCGCATGGATACATATGCGTTTTCAACATCTTCAGAAGGATCCGCAACAAACAGTGTCTTTCTGTCGAAGCCGAACTTCTTCAGCAGTTCAACAGCTTTCTTTGTCTTCATCTCATCAAAGCTGAGATTCTCGATGACAGTCAGATTCTTCTCAGCGTTCTTTTCAGACAGAGCAGAACGATAAGCCAGTCTTCTGACCTTGCGGTTCATCTTGAGGTTATACTTTCTCGGATGCGGTCCGAAAGCGATCGCACCATGTCTCCACTGAGTAGCTCTCGTGGAACCCTGACGGGCACGGCCTGTGCCCTTCTGACGGAACGGCTTCTTGCCGGATCCGGATACGAAGTGTCTTGTCTTGGTGGAATGTGTGCCCTGACGAAGACCTGCCAGATATGTCAGAACTGCATCGTAGATCGCCTGCTGATTCGGCTCGATAGCGAATACTGCATCGTTCAGCTCAACCTGCTTGACTACCTCGGCGTTCTGATTGTAAACATCAATCTGTGCCATTGTGATCCTCCTTACTTACCTTTCCGGGCTGCGCTTGCGGCCTTCTTCTTGGCCTCTTCAGCAGCCTGTCTTGCCTTTTCTTCCTCGGCAAGTTCGGCGTTGATTGTGGACTCAACCTTGTTGAGCTCTTCCTGAACATCGCCGCCTGCATAGGAGATCAGCTCTTCAACTGCAACTTCCTTAACCGGCTTGACAGTTGTGTGGATCATGACTAAGCCCTTCTTCGGTCCGGGAACGTTGCCCTTGACCAGGATATAGCCCTCATCCGCATCAACCTTGACTACTGTCAGGTTCTGGTTGGTTGTTGTATAGCAGCCTTCATGACCCGGCATCACTGTGCCCTTGTTGACAACACCGTTGTTACGGCCGTTGGTAGCGAGGGAACCGATATGTCTGTGATGACCGGAACCATGGCTCATCGGGCCTCTGCTCGCATTGTTACGAACGATTGTGCCGCTGTAGCCATGACCTTTGGATGTGCCCTGAACATCAACGACATCACCGGCCTTGAACAGGTCAGCTTTAACGACATCGCCCGGGTTCAGGTTCATCATTTCATCAGCTCTGATTTCTCTGATGTACTTCTTGGGAGCTGTTCCAGCCTTCTTGGCATGGCCGATGGACGGCTTGTTGGAACGGTGTTCCTTTACATCTTCATAACCCAGCTGAATGGCTTCATAGCCATCGGTTTCTACTGTTTTTTTCTGAAGCACAACATTAGGCTTCACATCGATGACAGTCACAGGAATCAGTGTTCCATCGATGGTGAAGACCTGAGTCATACCCAGCTTTCTTCCTAAGATACCTTTCATCTTTCTTTACCTGGTTCCTTTCCTTAAAGCTTGATCTCAATATCGACACCGGACGGCAGATCCAGTCTGCTTAATGCGTCGATTGTCTCAGCACTCGGACCGACAATCTCAATCAGTCTCTTGTGTGTGCGGATTTCAAACTGCTCACGGGAATCCTTATACTTGTGAACAGCACGCAGGATCGTAACGACCTCACGTTCAGTAGGCAGCGGAACAGGTCCGACAATCTTCTTAGCGCCGTGTCCAGTAGCAGTCTTGACGATCTTCTCGGCAGCCGCATCCAGACTTCTGTTCTCGTAAGCCTTCAGACGAATTCTTACAGAATTTTTTGCCATGAATTTTTCC
>ONOV01000059.1 GCA_900319505.1 uncultured Erysipelotrichaceae bacterium | reverse complement strand
TCAAACAGGAAAAGAAACTGTTCCATACTTCACTTCTTTCTTTCCTATTTTACCGTAAAAACGGATTCAGAGATTGGTAATCGGTTTTCTTTCCGGCTTGAGATTATGCTGTTTCTCAGCCCGTTTCTGTGCTTCTTTATCAAAGTCTTCCAGGGTAATGCCTTTTTCTGCCATCAGAACAAGAACATGATAGGCAAGATCATTGAGTTCACCGACTAACGCATCCTTATCTTCAGCCAGAGAGGCAATGACAACCTCGGTTGATTCTTCGCCTACCTTCTTCAGTATCTTGGTCAGTCCCTTATCAAAGAGGTAGCTTGTATAGCTTCCTTCTTCCGGATTTCCCTTTCTTTCCAGAATGGTTTCATACATTTTTTCCAGTTCCGTCATAATATTTCCTCTCCTTCTATGGTTCTGTAGAAACAGCTGTACTTGCCGGTATGACATGCGGCTCCATCCTGTTCTACCTTGAGTAAAAGCGTATCCGCATCGCAGTCAATCAGAATCTGTCTGACGTGCTGGTAATGGCCGCTTGTTTCACCCTTGGTCCACAGTTGCTGACGGGAGCGGCTCCAGTAGGTGGCAAGTCCTGTTTTCATTGTCTTCTGCAGGCTTTCTTCATTCATATAGGCAAGCATCAGAACCTGTCCGGTTTCAGCATCCTGTACTACACACGGCACAATACCATTGCCTTTATCAAAATCTACCGCAATCATAATCTTACCGGTATTCCTTTCTCTTTGAGATACTGTTTCACATCCTGTATCTTCATCTGATCATAGTGAAACAGAGATGCCGCAAGAGCGGCATCGGCCGCATCTTCTTTGAAGACTTCATAGATATCTTCTGCTTTGCCGCATCCGCCCGAGGCAATTACCGGAACTTCCACCGCATCATGTACAGCTTTCAGCATCGCCAGATCATAGCCGGCTTCCGTACCATCCGTATCCATGGATGTCAGCAGGATTTCACCAGCGCCTCTTGCGACCCCTTCCTTGACCCAGTCCAGTACATCAATGCCGGTATCAATCCTGCCGCCGCTGATAAACACATTCCAGCCGCTGCCGTCTTTTCTTTTGCGTCCATCGACAGCCAATACAATGCACTGGCTGCCGAAGGCCTCTGCCCCTTCATTAATGAAGTCAGGATTGCGGATCGCCGCCGAGTTCAATGACACCTTATCCGCTCCGGCCAGCAGAAGATTGCGGATATCCTCACAGCTGCGGATGCCCCCGCCTACGGTAAACGGCATGAAAATCTGCCCGGCCACTTTTTCCACGACCTGTACCATGGTCCTGCGGCCTTCACTAGTTGCCGTAATATCCAGGAAAACAAGTTCATCCGCTCCCTGTTCATAATACCTGCGGGCCATTTCCACCGGATCGCCCACTTCTTTAAGACCGACAAAGTTGATGCCTTTGACCGTCTTACCATTTTTTACGTCTAGACACGGAATAATTCTTTTTGTCAGCATACTTCCACCTTTGAAAGAGCTTCTTTCAGATCAATTCTGCCGGCATACAGCGACTTGCCCAGGATTGCTCCATCAAGCCCCATGGCTTTGAGTTTCAGAAGATCCTCCATGCTGTGAACGCCTCCGCTGGCCGTTATTTTCACATGTACTTCCTGTTTGAGTTTTTCATACATTGCAAAAGCCGGTCCGCTTAATGTTCCGTCTTTACTGATATCCGTCACAATCAGATTCTGTGCGCCCATTGCCTCCATCTTCCTGGCAAAGCAAATGTAATCCAGAGACGTGCTGCCAAGCCAGCCAGCCGTCTGTACAAAACCATTCCTTGCATCAATCCCGATGGCAATGCGCTCTCCATACTCTGCCAGAGCTTCCTTGAGAAGAGCTTCATTTTCTACCGCAGCAGTGCCGAGAATCACCCGGTCAATACCGCTGTTGAGATAATCTTCAATATCTGCCATCGTCCGGATGCCGCCTCCGACTTCCGTGGATAAACCGCTCTTCAAAGCCGCCTGTTTGATAATAGCCGCATTCATGCGCTTTCCTGCCTTTGCGCCATCCAGGTCCACACAGTGCAGATACTTCGCTCCCGCTTCTTTAAAGCGCAGAGCCGCAGCCGTCACATCTTCCGCCACCTGTTCAGCCCTGGTATAATCACCCTGGTACAGGCGGACCGGGCGGCCGTCAATAATATCAATTGCCGGCAGTAAGATCATAACTCTGCCTCCGTAAACCATTTCAGAATCGCAAGACCATCTTCACCGCTCTTTTCCGGGTGAAACTGACAGCCCATGACATTGCCCTTTCCAACAAGACCCGGCACTTCAATCGGTCCATAGCAACTTGTTCCATAGACTTCAGACGGATCTGTTTCACTGGCATAATAGCTGTGTACATAGTAGACAAAAGGACGATCGGAAATCAGATTGAAAACAGGATGTTCCTGTTTCTTTTCCAATAGATTCCAGCCGATCTGCGGAATGCGGATATCTCCCTTCATCCGGATGATTCTGCCTTTGAGAAAACCGAATCCTTCACTCAGACCGTTTTCTTCACTTTCCTCATACAGCATCTGCATTCCCAGACATATCCCCAATAGCGGCTTTCCATCTTTTACCATTTCCTTTACCGGTTCATATAAGCCTCTGTCTTTGATATTGGCCATGGCATCCGCAAATGCCCCAACCCCCGGCAGGATCAGCCGGTCACACTGCTTCAGCACATCCGCCTGATCACTGATCACACAGGCAGCTCCGACTTTCTTTAATCCATTGGCTGCACTTTTCAGATTGCCCATTCCATAGTCGATAATTCCAATCATGCAAGCACTCCTTTCGAGCTCATCACACC
>ONOV01000025.1 GCA_900319505.1 uncultured Erysipelotrichaceae bacterium | reverse complement strand
TTTCCAGCCGGTACGCTTCAACGGGCTTTCCTTCCCGCGTCACACCGAATGTTTCCTGTTGAATGATCATATATCCTCCTGAAGGATTTCTCTAAGGTATATGATACTGCAAGTTTTACTGCAATTTCATCTCAAATGCGATATCTGCTGTGCATCATCCTGTCTTTCTGTTCAGATTCACCGTAAATGTAAAAATGTCTGCACTTTTCCCGTGCAGACACATATTACTTTTCGAATATACAGCGCATCTGATGCCATGTCACATCGCCATGAACAGAAGCGGATATGCCCTCATTTTCAAAGCCGAAGGAATGATACCAGGGAATTTTCTCTTTGAGACACGTTAATACTGCCCCTTTTCTGCCCTCTTCTTCAGCCTGTCTGAGACAGGCTCTGATGAGCATTCCGGCATAGCCGTGTCTCCTTTCAGATGGGATGGTATTCACGCCGAAGATCATCTGCCAGCTGCCCTCTGGATCATGCATGTCAGCTCTTTCATACATAAGATCGGAAAGATCTTTTTCATCAGTGCACATGCCATCCACAAAGGAAACAATCTTTCCTTCTTTTTCCAGCAGGAAGAAATGATCGCCATAGACGGATACACGCTGCTGTATCTCTTTGAAGCCGGCAGCCTGTAAAGGCGGGAAGCACTGCTGTTCAATTGACGCAAGTGCCTCTATATCTTCTTCACAGGCATGGCGGATCTTCGTTGAAGCAGGCTCACCTGCTTTATTCATGCGGGTTTCCAGCCGCCAGAGACACAACTTCCGGCACTTCCACTCGGGATGTTTCCGCGCCGATTGTACCATCTGCGTTCAGTTCATAGCAGATGACGCAATTGCTGTAGCGGCAGGCACATAACAGATGATTATCCACAAGGATGAAGTCACGGGGATGCTTGCCGGTGACAACCGCCTGTTTCAAAGAAGGCTTATGATTTTCATCCAGAGAAATCACGGACAGTACATCCCTGGTACGGGTGGAAACATACAGCGTCTTTTCATCATCCGAAAGACGGATGGCAGCGGTATCTCTTACATGAGTTTCGCCATTAGGCAGAACAGACATTCTGTATTCAATCTTCCAGTCGCCCGCATGGATGACAAACAGCTCATTGGACAGTTCTGATACAAGATACAGATAGGACCCGTCCTTATTGAATACGCCATGGCGCGGACCCGTACCGACATCGAAGCGGATCGAGCCCTGGCTGTTGAGCATATCATCATAGATCATCACTCTGTCCAGGAAAAGACACGGTACCAGAATCTGATCCTTCCAGAACAGAACCTGGTGGGCCCCGGCTCCATCCTGAATATGAATTGTCTCCAGCAGTTTCATGCGGTTATTGATGACATCCAGATACGATACCGTACCGGCATGATAGTTGGCTGTATACAGCGCGGAACCATGGGCCGCAATATAGCAGGATGTTCTGTCCTCATAGGATATCGCATCCAGGAAATCGCCTTCCTGGCTGATCAGCGCGACGCCGCTGCCATTGGGAAAATCACCAAGCGCTGCCACTTCATTGTGAATGGTTGTGACATACTTCGGATTCTTCATTGCTGAAAAAAGACGGGAATCTGTTACTTTGCCATCTTCATACGTGCATGCATAGAGGCCCTCACTGCCATGAGACGTGTAGGTGCCGCAGTAGATTTCTGTTTTCATGATTCTATTTTCCTTTCACATTAAAGCATCAAGGATCTTGGGAAGATCCTGTACGGTTATGATGCCAAGGGGCTTTTCCCTCGGTGAACCATTCTCGGTAATAACCGCTGCCAAGAGGACAGCGCCATGGGTTAATGCCGCATCAAATGCCTGCATGGTATCCTGAATGGACGCATCTTCCTTCAGAAACGCAACCCGGTGGGTCTTGCTGGAAGGAATCAGGTCTTTGACATGCAGCGATGGATCCGCTCCATCCATTGCCCAGCGGCATACATTTTCCATCTGCAGGATGCCGTAGAAACTGCCATTGCTGTAAACCGGTACTTTACTGGAATCCAGATTGCGCATCACCGTATAGGCACCCTGGATGGAATCACCGGGACTGACTGTTTTAACCGGCTTGGATGCATAGCTCAGTACTTTTTCACTCTTACGCAGCAGATTGGCGATGCGTTCAATGTCCCTGGTAACCCGGGCCGTAGGCTGGGCAATAACTTCTTCATCCCCATCCCGCAGATGCACAATGGCATTGCGCAGTTCATTGTATTCTCTCAATTCCTGCTGGTTCTTCGATATGACCCAGGAACGCTGGGCACACTTGTACAGAAGCTGAGAGAATGGAATATACTTTGTCTCCCTGGCCATGACGCTCATCTCATGTTCAATGATCGCATAGGCATCAAGAAACCGTTCGGCATTGGTCCGATTATCACTGATCATGACTGTCTTCTTCTCTTTCTCTTTCTTCCAGCACTTCCTGACAGTACATGGAATCAATGATCTGTTTCACCAGTGTTTCCATATCACTGTCCTGCCGGTAGTCTGCCTTTGCAGTGAAATTGACTCTTCCATCCCGGTGCAGACGCCTGGCGGTTGTATCATCTGTGTTATAGACCGCAATCGACTTTCCGCCGTATTCCTTCACTAAGCGCATGCATGGCACATCCGTAAAGCCATCCGCAATGTAAATCATTCTGGCAAAAGGAACCGGACGATCGCTCTGCTTTACATATTCATTCAAAGAAGCGTCATCGTTCTCATCCAGTACCTGCTTGTTGATACGGAACATGTACTGTGTCTTGGTCGTATAATTGACAATCCGGGCCGGCCATTTGGCATTGCCGTGTTCATCATAGTAATACCGGCAGGCATAGATCCGCTTGAATTCCTTGGCAATCGGCACGGCTTCCAGCACTTCGCTCATGCCGGAAGAAATAATGTAGTGCTCCACCATGAAATCCTTCTCAAGACCATAGTCATTGATTCTGCCAAACCAGCTTTTCACCCCCGGAAACAGCTCCACGGCCCGGCCGAGATCATGGAACGCATCCATCTGCAGCGGCTCTCCATTCTCTTCATACTTGCGCTGCAATAGATACAGGTAGGCACTGATGGAGTCCATGCGGTTGCGGTCTGCCAGAGCCGTAACCTCATTCCAGAACTTTCTTGGATTTTCATAGCCAAGATGCGGAATCAGAGAATATTCCTCCATATCCCGCGGTGAAAGCGTCTTATCAAAATCATACATGATTGCGATTTTCTTCATAAGAAACTCCAGATTCTACTGTTCCTATTATACGCTCTGATCGCTCTGTCGTATCCGTTTCTCCATAAAAAAAATCTGCCCGCAGGCAGATTCTGTTTAAATACTTAAAAGCTTTTCGAGCGCCGTGACATAGATGGCAGTCTGTCTGACCAGCTCATCCATGGCAACCCACTCATCCACATTGTGAATGCGGTAATCACGGCCCGGGAATGCACAGCCGAAGGCTACCGTATTGTCGATTTCCTTGGCATAGGTGCCGCCGCCGATGACAAGAGGCTGGGCTTCCTTGTCGCCAGTTGCCTCCCGGTAGGCCGCCATCAGACTGCTGACCAGCGGACTGTCCGTCGGATAGAACAGCGGCTCTACTGTGCTTTTGACCTCAATGATGCCGTTATCATCTTCCATGTGGTCTTTCCACTTGCGGATGACCTGGGCGCTGGTAAAGGTGACCGGATAGCGGATATCGATAGTGCCCTCAATGACACCGTCCTTCATGGTAATGACACCGTTATTCAGTGTCAGCTTGCCATACGCATCCTCACAATACACCCCTGCCGTCTTTCCATCTGTCTCCAGACCGAAGTGATCACAATAGAACTGTACAAACGGATCCTGACAGCCGGCTGTACGAAGCGCATCCATCAGATAGCTGATGGCATTGCGGCCAAGTTCAGGGGTTGAGGCATGGGCTGCTCTTCCGGTAACGGTAATGCGGACCCCGTTGTTTTCTATGTCCTCCATGGTATACGGCAGATCATTGTTGTTGAAATAATCTTCCAGTGCCTTGCGCGAGAAAGAGCACTTGTCCAGTTCAATCATGCATGACTTGCATACAATGTTAGTCACAGTACCGCCTTCAATATCACGGATCTTTGTATTCTTGGAACGATAGACAGCACCGATCAGTCCTTTTTCCCCATAGACCAGCGGAAATTCCGCATCCGGCGTAAAGCCGTAATCCACACTGCCTTCTTTCTTCACATAGTAGGCAAGTCCCTTTGAACCGGACTCTTCATTGGTTCCCATGATCAGACGCACTCTCTTATGCATCGGTACGCCCTTATCCCTGAGAATCCTGAGTGCCATCATGCTGGCGACAACCGCGCCTTTATCATCGGAAACACCGCGGCCATACAGCTTTCCATCTCTTTCCGTCAGTGTAAACGGATCGCTTGTCCACCCATCAGACAGCTTCGCCGGCACCACATCAAGATGTCCGACCACACCAATGACTTCCGATCCTTCACCGATCTCCGCATAGCCGGCATAATTGTCCAGATTGACTGTCCTGAAGCCATCTTCATCCAGATACTGCAGTGCTTTCTGCAGAACATCCCGCGGCCCCTTTCCAAACGGGGCATCCGGTTCCGCTTCACCAAGCACAGACGGTATACTGACAAGTCCTTCCAGACGTCTTCTGATTTCCTCACGGCAGTTTTCTGCCATTTCTAAGTTACTGCTCATAATCCTCCCTGTTTCCATCTTGACGATGGAATGGAAAACAAGACAATTATAGCCGCTTCGGTGAAAAACGCAACGCGTGCCTGTTTACTTCAGAATCAGTCCGATCGGACAGTGATCCGATCCTGTCACCTGGTCATAGATGACAGAATCTTTGACATTGTCTATAAAACGATCACTGACAAGAAAGTAATCAATCCGCCATCCGGCATTTCTTTCTCTTGCCCTGAAACGGTAGCTCCACCAGGAATACTGTACCTGATCCGGATAGAGATAACGATAGGTATCCGTGAACCCGCTGGCCAGCAGCTCGCTCATCTTCTCTCTTTCCTGATCCGAGAAGCCGGCATTCTGGTGATTGGAGGCAGGATTCTTAATATCGATCTCTTCATGGGCGACATTGAGATCACCGGTATAAATAACCGGTTTCTTTTCATCCAGTGCCTTGAGATGTTTCTTCAGCAGCTCTTCCCACTGCATGCGCCAGTCCAGTCTTACCAGACCTTCCTTGGAATTGGGCACATAAGCGGCCACAAAGTAATAATCCGGATATTCCAGGGTGATCACCCTGCCTTCATCCGTATCATCCCCTTCAATGCCATAGCTGACACTCAAAGGCTCCTGCTTTGCATAGACAAGCGTACCGCTGTAACCTTTGCGGGCCGCACTGTACATGTACATGTGATACCCGTCAAACTTCATGGCATCTTCCAGCTGGTTTTCCTGCATCTTTGTTTCCTGAATGGCAAAGACATCCGCATCCGCTTCATGAAAGAAATCCGCAAAGCCTTTTTTCATGCATGCCCTTAATCCATTGACATTCCATGAAACAAACTTCATCTTGTAATCTCCGCAGTTTCCTTCTTCAGCCATTCCTTCTCTTCCGCATTGAGATACGGCGAAAGCACTTCATAAACCTGCTTATGGTAGGCATTGATCCAGCTTAATGTCTCATCATCAAGATACCGGGGATCAATGGCTTCTCTTTCATACGGGCACCAGGTCAGATTCTCAAAGTGCATCCACTGGCCATAGAAATTCTTGGTGCCGTTAACGGTAAGCAGTTCATTTTCAATCCGGATGCCGAGCTTCTCCGGCAGATACACACCCGGCTCATCCGTCACGATCATGCCCTCTTCCAGAATGGCACTGGGACGGGAAGCACTCGGTATGCCCCATCTGACTGCCTGCGGTCCTTCATGAACGCTTAAGGCATAGCCGACGCCATGGCCGGTACCGCACTGGTAGTCGATGTCAATGTTCCATAATGGCTGTCTGGCCAGAATATCCAGATTGTTGCCGCAGGTACCATGCAGGAATCTGGCATGGGCCAGGCCGAGATGTCCCTTCAGCACCAGGGTGTAGTACTTCTTTTCATCCTCAGTCAGCGGGCCGACGGCAATGGTACGGGTGATATCGGTGGAGCCGAGTTTATAGGTTCCGCCTGAATCCACCAGAAGGAATCCTTCCGGCTTCATCATGGCATAATTGCTTTCCGTTGCCGTGTAATGCATCATGGCCGCATTGGCTTTATAAGCCGCAATGGTATCAAAGCTCGGCTCAATGTAATCTTCTCCTTCTGCTCTTAAGGCATACAGTTTGTTCTGTGCCTTGAGCTCAGACATCTCTGGATCAGCCGCATTTTCCTTCAGCCACTTGATGAAGCGCACCATAGCCACTCCATCCAGCTCATGTGCCTTCTTCAGATTGGCAATCTCAACTGCATTCTTGCACGCTCTTCTGATCTCAACTGGAGAAGCGCTGTTGAGAATTTCATTTCTGCCCTTGCTTAAGGCATCATACAGGCAGGCATTGATCTTATTGAGATCGGTCCAGACAATCTGATGTTCCATTGCCCCAAGATCTTCTTCCAGAGCTTCATAGGGACGGATGACAGTACCGGCTTCGGCCAGGGCCTTTCTGACGGCATCATCCAGCTGGCTTTCATCAATGTAGTAATTGACACAGTCCTTCTTTACCAGGGCAAAGGCATACGGCACCGGGGTGCAGGGAATATCATTGCCTCTGATGTTGAGCAGCCAGCAGGGATCTTCCAGCTGGGTAAGTAACAGTGCATCCGCATGTTTTTCCGCCATGCACTCTCTGATTTCTCTGATCTTGTCCATGGCACTTTCACCGGTATATTCCGTGGAAAGCAGGAATGTCTTTTCCCGCGGCATGGATGGTCTGTCTTTCCAGATCAGATCCGTCAGATCTTCACTCATATGCACATGGGCATCTTTCACCATGAGGTTTCTGGCAAAGAACATCGCTTCTTCAGCCGAAACAACATGTCCGTCAAAACCCAGAATGCCGCCTTTGGGCGTATGTTCCAGGGCAAACAGATTGACGCGCGGTACGCCTTCCTGGCCCATCCGCATCAGAGTCACGCAAGTGCCGGCCAGTTCATGTTCGGCCTGGGTGAAATATCTGCCGTCAGTCCATAAACCGGCAAAATCCTTTGTAACAACAACAGTGCCGCTGTCCCCGGAGAAACCGGACAGCCAGCTCTTGCACTGGAAATGGGCAGCTGTATATTCTTCTGAAAGATGATCATCCTGATTCGGCACATAGTACACGTCGATGTTTCTTTCCGCCATCAGCTGGCGCAGTGCTTCAATTCTCTCATTTACATTCATGCTTTATTCACCTCGCCATACCATTATACGAGACAAAACCGGTTTTTGCAGATTGTAGAACGTTTTGAAAGAAAGTATCATGGAACAGCTGAAAGGGGGAGTCCATTTTGGCTCTTGTGACCGAAACATATGCTGTATCAGGCCTGGCGTATGAAGCCAGTGCTGAAACCATAAAAAAAAGATTATGTGCATTGAACGGTGTAAGAAGCGCTGCTGTGCTGCTGAAAGATAAAACTGTACGGGTCAGCTATGAAGATTCACTGCTGAATCCCAGAGACATTGTCAGAGAAATAGAGGCCTGCGGCTATCAGGCATGGCTGCCGCAGAAGGAAACAGAAGTACTGCCGCTCATGCCAAAGAAACAGAAAAGAGACCGTACTGTCTGGATTCTGAGTCTTCTTTCCATCGGGATTGTACTTTCAGGCATCCTGATTCCATTTGCCTTCATCGGCATCATCCTGATGACGATCGGACTTGCCGTAGGCTTTATTGATGAAGAAGATGACAGTATGCGCCATCGCATCAATGATGAAAGAATCCTGGTCTCCACATCCGTATTGCTTGCGTCTGTCTTTGCCATCATCCAGGCTGTTCATAACGCCTTGACATGGCCCTTTGCCCTGAGCGCCCTGATGATCCTTCTGGTGCATCACATCGCAAACCGTATTCTATCAGACGCAAAGGCTTCCGCCCGGGCCATGTTTGAAACCGTATCCCTGCCGTCCCATGCCAATCTTTCCACCGAACATACCGAAAGCATCATCGCTTCCAGCGACCTGCAGAAAGATGATGTCATTATCCTGCGGCCGGGGGAAGTATCTCCAGCTGACGGCATTGTGACAAGGGGCTTTGCCCATGTCAATGAAGCCGTGCTTTCCGGCCTTTCTACTCCGGTGGAAAAGACAATCGGTGCCACGGTATATGCCGGCACCGTGCTGCTGGATGGCAATCTGTCCGTACGGATTGAAGAAGTCGGCTCAACCACAGCCATGATGAAATTCACCGCTGCCGCAGAAAAAAGTGCCGAAGGCCACAGCAGAGCTTCCGCTCTGACTTCCACCGGCCACTCCCTGCTCTTCTATCTCTGGGCGGCGGCAGCGGCGGCCTTTACCGCCTGGTATCTGCAGTCACAGAACTTCTTTCTGGCCGCCATGTGCTCCCTGTCCATCCTTGCCTGCGGCGCCCTGCATGCCTTCAGCTACATCTCGCTGTCATCGGTCAACCATACCGCGCTCAAAGCCCGCAACAAACGCATTCTCTTCCGCTCTGTTGAAGCTATGCGCGATCTTTCCGATACCGATGCCGTATACATGGAACAGGACGGCATCATCACTTCTTCTTCATTTACCGTGGATGAAATGACCCCGCTCAATGGAACTGACACAGCACACCTTGGCTATGCGGCCTATGCTCTGCTCTCTGACAATGCAAAACCGGCAGCCCGGGCCATTCTGAACTACCTCAGAACCTCCTCCCTGTCGCGCCGGGACATCTCCACCCTGTCCCGCTACTCCAAGCAGGGCCGTCTGACCTACCGCAAAGATGAAAACAGCTTCTGCGGCTCCATAGCGCAATGCAAAGAAGCAGGTATTGATCTGAGTTCCTGTCAGAATCTGATTGATACTGCGCACCGGGAAGGAAAGCGGATTCTCTTCTTTGCCGAAAACAGAAAACTCATCGGCTATGCCATCCTGCACAAACCGCTTCTGGACCATATCAGGGAACGCCTGGAAGCTCTGCAGAAAGAAAACATAGAACTGTATCTTTTTGTCAACGGTACCGACGGGGAAGCGGAATACTTCAAACGCACTCTGCCTTTTGACGGCGTCTATACCCATACCAGCCGGGAGGAAAAGAAGAAGATTCTCAGCGAAGCTTCCGCCTCCCATGACTGTGCCGTCTATCTTTCCGAAGAAGGTGCCAACGGCTTTGAAAATACAGCTGATTACTGTGTGCTTGCCCATGCCAGGGCCGCATTAGACAGAACGGATTGCGATGTGCTGTATGCTTCAGATGATCTGAATGACTTCAAACAAGCCATGGATCTGTCCAGCCATATGCGTACGGTCATGGAACAGAAACAGGCCTTCATCATCCTGTATCATATTGCCATGATCCTGCTCTGCGGCATTGTCATACCGCTGTCTGTCCACTTTGCCCTGCCTGCCTATATCAGTGTGCTTGGAGCTCTGTTCTGCCTCTGGATTGCTTCACGCGCATAATTACAAGTTCATGAATGAAAGCGAAGTCCCTCCCATGAGACTTCGCTTTCATTACATTCTCATCTTTTATGCTTCTGGATCCATCAGATCGAACTGTCAGGCTTCTGTACTTGACATGTGATCCAATTCAGTCCAAAAAAAGGGCGTCTTCTTATTTATTTAAGGAGACACCCTTTCATTGTCCGGTTCACTTACGATATGCACCACCGCCTCTCTTTTGAGAAATGATAGTGACATTAAGGGAAAGATTCCGATGAGATCAGCTATATCGTATCAGCCTTTCTCATACCTCCTGAATCTTTCTGCGAGCTGATATAGAAGACGGATTTCTGTTTCCGCTGAAGTTATTTCTTCATTCTTTTTTGTATTTTAGCTGAAATAAAATTGATTTCAGTTTTCAATGGCTCTTCACCATTGTCATTTCAGATTCAGTTTTCTTTAAGATGACCTGTGCATTGGTCTGTCCTCAGGCAGACTTTCACTTTCTATTTCAAATGTGATCTTTTAACAGCCCGTATCCCGAAGGATCTGCCATCTTCGAGATACTCGTCTTAATATTCCAGCAGCACCTTTTTCATGGTCATGTACCTCAACTTTCTTTTGGTACTTCTCTTTCTGTACCTTTATAGTAGCCGAAATAATCACTGATTCCAGTCTGTAAACCATAATTTATTTCTGCTATGATAACTTTGTTGAGGTTTTTGCAATGATACAGGATATCAAACCGCATATAATGCACAATGAATATAAGCCTCATCCGCCCCAGGCGGATGACTTTGTTTTCGGCTATGACGGCCGGAACGTTCTCATGAAGAGCGATACAGAGTTCTACCGGGTCAAAGATGTGCCGGACAAGAGATTATACTATCTGTTCCAGATTGATGATGTACGTTTCTATATGGCAGATCTGAAGGATATTGCTGTAAACTCCATCAATTCCTACAATCTGCGTTTCTTTGATGACCAGGTATTAGCCTATGCGGCGATTACCGGATGGCAGATTGCCTCATGGATGGAGATCAGCCGCTATTGCGGCAGATGCGGTACGCTCATGAACCAGGATACGGTGGAAAGAGCGATGCGCTGCCCCAAATGCGGCAATATCGTCTATCCGCGCATCATGCCGGCAGTCATTGCAGCTGTGGTCAATGATAAAGATCAGCTGTTAGTGACAAAGTATGCCCATGGCAGATACCAGAAGTATGCCCTGGTAGCCGGGTTCAATGAGATCGGTGAAACCATTGAGGAAACCTGTAAAAGAGAAGTCAGAGAAGAAACCGGGCTGGAAGTGGAACATCTGAAATACTACAAGTCACAGCCCTGGGGTTTTACTTCCACCCTTCTCTTCGGTTTTGTCGCCCACGTCAGAGGATCCGATGCCATTACCATGGACGCAAATGAACTCAGAGTAGCACGCTGGGCAGAAAGAGGTGAACCGCTGGATACCGGCGGACATGCTTCACTTACATCCGAAATGATTGAAATGTTCCAGAAAGGAATGATTTGAATGGACTATAACCAGATTTTCTATCAGATTTATCCGCTTGGCTTTACCGGAGCACCGAAAGAAAATGACGGTGTGCAGGCCCATCGCATCAGAAGAGTGCTGGACTTTATTCCCCACTATCAGAAACTGGGAATTACCGCGATCTGGTTCTCGCCTGTGTTTGAAAGCGACCGCCATGGCTATGATACAAGAGACTACCGTAAGATTGACTGCCGGCTGGGCACCAATGAAGATTTCAAAGAAGTATGCGATGCCCTGCATGAAGCCAATATCAAAGTCGTGCTGGATGGCGTATTCAATCATGTCGGCCGGGGCTTCTGGGCATTTAAAGATGTACAGGAAAAGAAATGGGATTCTCCCTGCTCCGACTGGTTCTACATCAACTATAACGATACCTGGGCAAGAGACGGCTTTACCTACCAGAACTGGGAAGGGCATGATGAACTGGTCAAGCTCAACCTGCAGAACCCGGAAGTACGAAAGTATCTGCTGGATTCGGTAGACAGCTGGATTGAGGATTATGACATTGACGGTCTGCGGCTGGATGTAGCGTACATGGTGGACCGTGACTTCCTGCGGGAACTCAAGGCCCATACTACAGATATCGATGAGAATTTCATGTTATTAGGTGAGATGATCGGCGGCGACTACAATGTGCTGTTAAGAGACTGCGGTCTGCATTCGGTTACCAACTATGAATGCCGTAAAGGCATCTACTCTTCTCTGAACTCCCATAACATGTTCGAGATTGCCTATTCTCTGAACCGGCAGTTCGGCAATGATCCCTGGACTCTGTACCATGGCGCCCATCTGCTTTCCTTTGTGGACAATCATGATGTTGACCGCATCGCTTCCGTCCTTACAGATGAAAGAGATCTGAAGCTTGCCTATGCTCTGATCTACGGCATGCCGGGCATGCCGTGCATCTACTATGGTTCAGAGTGGGGGGCCAAAGGAAAGCGTACCGACTGGTCGGACAGTGCGCTGCGGCCGGAATATAAAAAGCCGCACTGGAACGAGCTCACCGATTACATCGCTGAACTGTCCCGTGTACGCCATGACTACTCGATCCTGGCCTATGGTGATTACACTCAGCTATGCGTCACAAACGAACAGCTTGTCTTCCGCAGAAGGGATGAGCGGGGCCAGCTGATCTTTGCCCTGAACTGTGCAGATCATCCTGCCCGCATGGACTTCAATGCCGAAGCGGGAGATGGAGTCGAATTAGTCACAAGAAAACATGTCGACTATGGCGGCGGTCTTGAAATCGCCCCCAAAGACGCCATGTTCATCTATACTCCCAAAGAGTGATATGTCAGCCGGCTGATTGAAAGCCGGCTTTTCTTATAGCTTTACCACAATCCCATGTGACTTGAGATCCTTGAAGAAGTCTTCCCCGTTTTCCATACTGTCCCGCTGTATGGTACAGCTCTGTCCATTGCCATACATGATGACATAATGTTTCGGGCTTCGGTTATAGGCAGGCTGCTTTCCATCCGTACTGACAATATGTTTTACATCCCGATACGTGATGGTATCCGCGGCATGAAACATACGGTGAATCACAATCTGATTTCCTTCCACCGAGATGAAATTTCTGATACGCGGGGGATAATACAGAACCCCGATCAACAGCATGACAATCCCGAGCACCACCGTAATAATCAGATTGCCTGTGTAGCCTTTGAGCTGGGAAGACAGGGTCGTAACCGAATACAGCATCACCACCCCGAAGAACAGGCACAGTACATCCATGATCGTGTAGAACACCCTGGCGCTTTTCTTATAGCGTACAATGTACTTTTTCCCTGTTCTCTGTACTTTATCTCTGTTTCTCTGCTTTTTCGATGACATAACTACCTCACATTTTCCGTTATCTTATCATTTTATATACCGTGAATGATAGAATATAGGCCATGA
>ONOV01000160.1 GCA_900319505.1 uncultured Erysipelotrichaceae bacterium | reverse complement strand
TGTTATTGTAGTGGAGGAAAGAGGATGAAAAGATGAGTCGGATTGTAGAGTTCGGACAGGATAATACCGTTACGATCGAGATGAATGACGGGCAGTCGGTAACACTGCCGATGGACTGTTTCGAGTATGGAAATCCCCGGGAAGGGGATGCAGTGGATGTCTATTCCGTGAATGGAGAAACGAAGATTTATCTGCATCAGGATCGCGCTGAAGCTGGTGATGTGAGGATCTATAACAAGCATATCTTTACATGGGTGTTCTGTTTTCTATTGGGCGAGCTTGGTGTTGACCGTTTTCTGAGAGGACAGATTGCACTTGGCATTCTCAAGCTGATTACGATAGATGGTTTGGGAATATGGTGGCTGGTTGACTGGATTATTGCCTGCAATAAGGCATATGGTATGGACTATCGGGATACGGAAGATTTCACGTTTATCAACGGATACTATGACAGATAGAAAAACAGCGGAGTGATCCGCTGTTTTCAGTATCCGGCCTTGCGATTGACGATATGTTCCAGAGGCTCATGATGAAGATAGTGAGACAGGTTTGCCAGCATGATATCAATGATGTTGTCATAGGTAACCGCCGCATTGAAACGGCCGGCAATGTGAGGGGTGACGGTGACGTCCTGACAGGTCCAGAGCGGGTTGTTTTTGGGCAGAGGTTCATGTTCAAAGACATCAAGGAAGACATGGGAGAAGTGATGGGCTTCTGCCATATCGATCAGAGCTGTTTCATCAATGGCGGAACCTCTGCCGACATTGATAAGGATGGAACCTGTTTTTGTCTTTGCCAGTCTTTCTCTTGTCATGACATGGTCTGTTTCAGCGGTGCCCGGCAGGGCCATGGCAATCACATCATAGTCTGAAAGGATGTCATCCAGCTGATCCATCGTGTACTGATGGCGGTAGAAGGAAGGCTTTTCTTTCTGGGTTCTGCGGATGCCGTCAACAACAGCACCCAGGGCATGCATACGCTGGGCGTAGGCGGAAGCGATATTGCCCATGCCGATGGTAAGAACGGTAAGGGTGGATACAGTTTTGACGGAGCCGAGGCTGCGCCAGTCTCTTTCCTTCTGCATCGCGGCATATTCATACAGCTTCTTGATCGCTGCCATGGTACATGCCAGCATATATTCGGAGATGGCTTCGCCATAGGCACCGGAAGCGTTTGTCAGGGTGACTGTTTCAGGCAGATTCAGATACGCATCTGCGCCGGCTGAATCCAGCTGCAGCCATTTCAGAGAAGAACATGAAGAAAGGGCTGAGACCGGTACGTTGCCCAGGATGACTTCAGCATCCTTCAGCTCTTCGCTCTGAAGATGGTCCCGGTCGATAAAGCGTGCTTCAGGACACAGGGCAGTAAAGCGTGAGCGTATTTTACTGTTTTCAATAGGGATTGCAATAATAACGGACATGTTTGATTCTCCTTTTCTGTTACATCTGCGAAGCGAAAAGCTTCAGGAAACTGACGGCAAAGGCCTGCAGTACATTGATTTTCATGCTTTCAGGTCTGATTTCATGACACTGTTTCCAGGTATCTTCATAGTCCTGTCTGATCCGCAGGATTTCACTGGCATGGGTCAGATAGGTGCCGTTTTCAAAGTGGAGGTAGAGGGAACGGTAGTCGAGGTTGATGGTGCCGACGGTGGCAGTGGTGTCATCTGAGACAAATACCTTGGCATGGACAAAGCCAGGCGTGAATTCACCGATTCTTACCCCGCCTTCGGTCAGCGGCCTGTAATAGCTGCGGGTGATGTCAAAGATGGTTTTCTTATCCGGTATGCCGGGGGTGATGATGCGTACATCAACACCTCGGGCGGCCGCAAGAATCAGGGCGTTGGACATTTCCGTATCGATGATGAGATATGGGGTCATGATCCAGCAGTAGGATCGGGCATTGTTGATGATGTTGATGTAGATGTCCTGGGCGGTAATCTGGTTATCCAGCGGTGTTTCGCCATAGGGAGCCACATAGCCGTCGGCTGTTTCAATGATATTGTTCCGTCTGAAGACAGTAAAGTCATTGTCCTGCGGCCGCAGGGCATTCCAGTGCGTCAGAAACATGACGGTAAAGGACCAGACGGCTTCCCCTTTGATGCGGATGATGTTGTCCTTCCAGATGCCGAAGCGTTTCTTCACGTTGATATATTCATCGGCCAGATTCACGCCGCCGGAAAAGGCGGTGACACCGTCAATGACCATGATCTTGCGGTGATCCCGGTGGTTCATGATCGTGGAAAGGATCGGGTTGATGCGGTTGAAGGGAATGGCCTTGATTCCTTCCTGTTCCAGTTTCTTTGCATAGTGGAGGGATAATGTGTTCATGGAACCGACATCATCATACAGAACCCTTACATCCAGTCCTTCTTCTGCTTTCTGTTTCAGAATGGCATGAATGCCATCCCACATCGTGCCCTCTTCAATGATGAAGTATTCCAGGAAGATGAATTCCTTTGCTTTCTTCAATTCTTCCAGCATGAGCGGATACCCGTTTTCACCTGAGGGGTAATAGTCATACTGACGGTTTGGATACAGAGGAAAGCCGGCTTTGTTAACAATGTAATGATAAGAGCCGGCAAGGTAAGGATCTTCCCGGCGTGCCTTTTCATAGACGGTTTCATCCTGGAGATAATACTGACGGGCATTGCGGGTGGAAGTGACAAGGGACCTTGTGGTGCGGCTTGTCAATAAGGAAGAGCCCAGCAGCAGATAGAATGCTGTGCCGGCCACTGGAAACAGAAGGACCAGGATGATCCACAGAATGTCAAAGGACAGATGGCGGCTGTGGGAAATCATACTGACGACGATAAACAGAGACAACAGGCGCAGAATGCCTTCAATCCAGGCGGCTTTGTCATCCAGAAACTGGATGAGCAATAGAAACAGAATCAGTTCGATGGCGGCTGTCAGGATCAGAAATACGGTACGGTTGAATAATGTTCTTCTCAGTCTCATAGTGCCTGTATTATAGCATTTGGAGATATCTGTAATGGTATTGAAGGAAAGAATTGCATAAAATAGAAGGCAGAGGTGGAATATGAAGAATATCAGAGTCGCTTCTGTTGTAGAAGCAGTGCTGTTACTGGCAGCAGGTATCTTACTGGTTGTCTTTCCGCAGGCAAGCGCTTCGATTGTCTGTACGATACTGGGGCTGGGAGGCATTATTTTCGGTCTTGCGGAAGTGATCCTTTTCTTTACCCAGGATATGATGAGTCTCATGGATAAGGACAGCTTTGTCACAGGTATGACTTCCGTGCTGATCGGCTGTCTGATTCTGTTCAAGAAAGATCTTGTCATGGATCTGATTCCGGTGATTCTGGGACTGCTTATTCTGATGAGCGGTCTTGTGAAGATCCAGAATGCGATTGTGGCAAAGCGGATTCATTACACGGCAAGCATGTCGTATCTGATTCTGGGGGTGATCTGTATTGTGCTTGGGGCGATTGTCATGTTCGGGCTGTCCGGACAGACAGCTGCCAGGACCCTTTTTACGATCATCGGCATTTTCCTGATCTTTGCCGGTGCCAGCGATCTGTATGTGACGCTGTTTCTTTCCGGCAGGTACAGAAAGTTCATGAAGGACTATCAGGATACGGTCATTGACGCAAAGACGGAAAATGAACATGAAGCAGATGAGGATAAGAAATAAGTATGTACAATAACTGGCTTACAATCGGCCCGGTAACCATTCACGGCTATGGGGTGATGATTGCCATCGGTATTCTGATGGCGGTATGGTACAGCGAGAAGATGGCAAAGAAGTACGGCCTGATGGCAGAGAAGATTGACGGACTGGCCATTACGGCAGTATTAGTCGGTTACTTCTTTTCCAAGGTGACATATTGTCTGACGGTATGGGATGAGTTTCTGGCCAATCCGGCAGCGGTACTCGGTTCAGGCGGATGGGTTGTCTATGGCGGTATTATCGGCGGCATTTTCGGCGCCTGGCTGTACTGTCATTTCAACCGCCTGAAGTTCATGGATTACTTCAGCCTGGTCATTCCTTCGGTATCTCTGGCCCAGGGATTCGGCCGTATCGGCTGTTTCTTTGCGGGATGCTGCTATGGAAAGCCGACTGACGGGGCCTGGGGCGTGACCTTCCCGACTGATTCCCTGTGTCCCCTTGGCGTACCGGTCATTCCGACCCAGCTTTTATCTTCGGCGGGTGATTTCATCCTTTTCATGATTCTCTGCCGTATCTATCAGGATGAGAAACACCGTAATGAAACAAGTGCCTGGTATCTGATTCTTTACAGCATCGGCAGATTCTTCATTGAATTCTTAAGAGGTGATGTGGAAAGAGGCTATGTTGGAAATCTTTCTACTTCTCAGTTCATCGGCCTGTTTGTCATTGCGGCAGGTGTTATACTGTTAGTTGCAGTGAAGCATAGAGAAAAGGAGACAATCATACAATGAAAGTTGGAATCGCAAATGATCATGCGGCGACAGATATGAAGAAAGCTGTCATGAAGCACCTGCAGGATGAGGGATATGAAGTAGTGGACTATGGCACGGATGGCTATGAATCCGTTGACTATCCGGATTATGCAGAAAAGGTATGTCATGGCGTGCTGAGCCATGAAGTGGATCTCGGTATTGCGATCTGCGGTACAGGCGTCGGTATTTCCATTGCCTGCAATAAGATCAAAGGGATTCGCTGTGCCCATTGTTCCGAGACGTACAGTGCAGAGTTCTCCAGACGTCATAATGACGCCAATGTTGTGGCGTTCGGTGCCCGTGTGGTTGGAGAAGAAATTGCCTTCCAGATTGCAGATACTTTCCTGAAGACACCCTTTGAAGGCGGCAGACATCAGAGAAGAGTCGATAAGATCAATAAGCTGGATGAGCGCTGAAGAAAGAAAGCAGGAGAGTGATTTCCTGCTTTTTCTGATGGAAAAGGAAAAAGCTGTCTGAATCAATTGGTTCAGACAGCTTTTTGTTTCTGATCAGGCTTGCGGCAGGGCAGGTGTATCTGCTTCACCAGGCAGCTTCTTTGTATTGAGAATTTCCATGAACTCTTCACCAGTGATGGTTTCTTTCTCGTATAGATACCTGGCGATACGATCGAGATCCTCTCTGTGTTCAGTTAACAGATCAATGGCTTTCTTATGCTGTTTTCTGACCAGGGCAACAACCTGATCATCAATCTTGGCTGCGGTATCATCGGAGCAGGCAAGACTTGCGTCTCCGCCGAGATACTTGTTATTAATGGATTCCATGGCCACCATATCGAAGTCATCGGACATGCCGTACTGGGAGATCATCGCTCTGGCCACTTTGGTTGCCTGTTCAATATCATTGGAAGCACCGGTGGAAGCTTCGTTGAATACAACTTCTTCCGCAGCTCTTCCGCCGGTAATGGTGGCAATTCTGTTTTCCAGCTCTTCCTTAGTATAGAGGTAGTGGTTGCCTTCTTCTACCTGCATCGTATAGCCAAGAGCACCTGAAGTACGGGGGATAATCGTAATCTTCTGTACCGGTGCACTGTTGGACTGCAGGGCAGCCACCAGGGCATGGCCGACTTCGTGGTAGGAGACTCTTTCTTTCTCTTTCGGGGTAAGAATGGCATTCTTCTTCTGATAACCGGCAAAGACAACCTCAATGGATTCTTCCATATCACGCTGGCTGACTTTATCTCTGCCTTCACGGACAGCTCTTAAGGCTGCTTCGTTGACGATGTTGGCCAGTTCAGCACCGGAAGCACCGGATGCCATGCGGGCGACAGTGTTGTAGTTGATGTTATCTTCGGTCTTTACCTTGCGGGCATGAACCTTGAGGATATCCTCACGTCCCTGCAGATCCGGCAGTTCGACCGGCACACGTCTGTCGAAGCGGCCCGGTCTTAAAAGAGCAGGATCAAGGGATTCAGGACGGTTTGTGGCAGCCAGGATGATGACGCCGGTATTGCCTTCAAAGCCGTCCATTTCCGTTAACAGCTGATTGAGGGTCTGTTCACGTTCATCATTGCCGCCGAGGTTTCCGGTATTGCGCTTGCCGCCGATGGCATCAATTTCATCGATGAATACAATACATGGTGCCTTTTCTTTGGCCTGTTTGAACAGATCTCTGACCTTGGAAGCACCCATACCGACAAACATTTCTACAAATTCAGAACCGGAGATGGAGAAGAAAGGTACATTGGCTTCACCGGCAACGGCTTTCGCCAGCATGGTTTTACCTGTTCCAGGCGGACCGACTAAGAGAATGCCTTTCGGCATGGTGGCGCCGATCTTCTTGTATTTGCCTGGATCATGAAGATACGTAACGATTTCCTGCAGGGATTCCTTGGCTTCATCTTCACCGGCGACATCGCTGAAGCGGATGCCTTCCTGTGATTTGACATAGACACGGGCATTTGATTTACCCATGTTGAAGGCCATGGAGTTGCCTGTACCTCCGGCCATACGGCGCATCAGATAGCTCCATAATGCCCCGGCGATGACTAACGGCAGGATCCATTCCAGTAAGAAAGTAACGAACGGCGACTGTTCTTCCTGAATATCAGCTGTAAAGCTGACATCGTTGTCAGAAAGTCTCTGCACAAGATCCGGATCGTTCATCTTGCCGGTTTTGTATATGGTGCTGTCTCCTTTGAGCTGGTAGAGGTAGTAGTTGTCATATTCTTCTACCTTCTCCACCTTGCCGTCGCTGGTTTCGGTAATAAAGTCACTGTAATTCGCCGTTACAATACGGGATTCCTGTATGCTCGGCATCAGAAACAGGTTGACCATCATCAGAATGATCAGAATGATCGAGAAGTAGTAGATCATCGGCCTTTTCTGATTGTTGTTCTGGTTATTAAGGTTGTTGATAATAATCACCTTCTTTCGGTTTCACATATATTAGCACAGCGGACACTGGAGTGCTAAATGAATTTATGTGAAATAATGGGATAACTCTCATGTTCTCTTTTTTAAGAGATTAACACGGATTGCATGGAAATGCTGAAAAAATGATTTATACCATATATCTGCATTCATCTTGTCATTAAAGAGAACTGTTTTCAGAGCTGTTCTGTCTGCCGGGGGGGTATGAACAGTCAACCTTTAACGCAGTGGCTGTGCCTGCTGCGGCTGACACCAGATAATATATTCTTCTGGCCGGAACTGTCTTTCTGCAGAAAGACAATACTTTGCAATTCAGTCGGAATTCTGGCTGAAGCCATTATTCAGGACGATTCATACATGCATCAGAAAAGAAAAAACCGCATTGTTATGCGG
>ONOV01000104.1 GCA_900319505.1 uncultured Erysipelotrichaceae bacterium | reverse complement strand
CATAGTGCTGATTAATATACAGAAAAAGAAAAGAGAGGCTGGTTTCAGTCTCTCGATACAGATGGTTCAAATACTCTGGTTCTTGCCAGTGCTTTGACTAACACACAGCCAAGGACACAGGAAATCAGTTCACCGACAGCTACTTCGGTTCCCATGATCAGCAAGCCCAGGACAAAGTTTCCATCAAAGAACAGGATGGCGAGTTCACTTCCCACAAAGAAGAAGTTGAAGATTACCGGCATCAGGATACTCCATACCGGAACCTTTCCGATTGTCTTATCTCTGAGCTTCCATGTGCATACTGCAGCTAAGAAGGTTGCGCTGGTGCCCACAGCGGCATCGATCATGCCGGTCGGGTTGACGCCTGTGGCCGCCCCGATGAGGTTGGTCAGAAAGCATCCCAGTGTCACACCCCAGATGGATGGTTCATAGATCAGCGGCAGTATCGTCAGTGCTTCGGCAATGCGCACCTGGATATTGCTGAAGGAAATCGGAGCCAGCGCCAGCGATACAGCCGTGTAGATAGCCGCAATCATGGCAATTCTGGTAAAGTCCTTAAGATTCAAGTGTTTCAAAAATATCATCTCCTTATTTTCGTTTAACGTCAGGTAGCCGCTACTGACGGCAGAAAATCTGCAGGTCATATTATAAAACCATGCCTGCAATCATGAAAGGCCAATTGACATATTTTCTTCCTCTGCCGTACCATTCTGCTATGAAATCCATACTCTTACTGGTAATATCCTCTCTGTTTCTTTCCGGTTTCAGTACGAAGGCAGAGGAAGAAAATATCCATCTGCTCCACGCAACTGACCTGCATTACCTTTCCCCATCCCTATATAATGAAGGACAGGCTTTCCAGAACCTGATGGCAGAAGGCGATGGCAAACTGACTGAACACGGGGATGAAATCATTGCGACACTGATAAAACAGGCACATCACTATGATGCCCTCATCCTTTCCGGCGATCTTACCTTCAATGGTGAATACCAGAGTCTGATTGATCTCAGGGAGAAGCTGATGACCCTGAAAGAAGACGGTGTACCTGTGCTTGTCATACCCGGCAATCATGACATCAGTTACGGCTATGCCATGTCTTATTACGGCGACAGTTTTATCAGAACAGATAACATCTCACAGAAACAGTTCAAAGAGGTCATGTCCTGTTTCGGCTATGATGATGCCCTGTATAAGGAAAAGCATTCTTTCTCTTACTGCTATGGTCTGCGCAGGGATCTCTGGCTTCTGTTTCTTGATGCCAATACCGAAGAAGCACCAGGTGCCTTAACCGAGGATGAAATCGACTTTGCCAGGGATGTTCTGCAGAAAGCACAAAAGAAACATGCCCGTGTCATCGCTGTTTCCCACCAGAACTTTCTGTCCCAGAGCGGCCTTCTATCCCAGGGCTTTGTCATCGACAATCATAAGGAAATCGCTGAGCTTCTGGAAAAACACAATGTTTCTCTGTCACTTTCCGGCCACAGTCATCTGCAGCACCAGGCTCAGGAAAACGGATTGACGGATATCTGTACGGAAAGCCTGATGGTTTCACCGCTTCAGTATGGTTCTGTCTCAGTCAGTGCGCATGGCTGGTCCTATCACAATGTTTCATTGGGAATTCTTCAGAATGAGGCAAAGGAACGTTTTGATGCCACCATGGAAAAACAATTGAAAGATTCCATGGCCGATTATGATGTGCCTGCTTCCATTCAGAAACCGATGATTGAATACGGCATGGAACTCAATACTGCCTACTTCGCCGGACGTGATGTTTCAGATCTTCTCAGGGATGCGCGGCTGTTCCTCTGGAAAAAGTATGGTTCAGATACCTTCTGGTATCAGTATCTGATCAGTATGAAAAAGGCAGGAAACTGAACTTCCTGCCTCTTTCTGTCTATTCGCCCAGATCCTCGCCATTGGATTCACATACTTTCTTATACCAGTAGAAGGAATCCTTCCGGGAACGATGGAAATCACCCGTCCCGTCATCATGTCTGTCAACATATATGAAGCCATAGCGTTTGGCATACTGGCCTGTTCCGGCAGAAACAAGATCAATCGGTCCCCATGTGGTATAGCCGATGACCGGTACGCCATCTTCCATTGCTTCTTTCATGGCCTGGATATGTTTCTTCAGATAATCAATTCTGTAAGGATCATGAATGGAACCATCCGATTCAACCTGATCTACCGCTCCAAGACCGTTCTCCACAACCATTAACGGAATATCCGGATAGCGGTCATGGACCGTATTCAATGTATAGCGAAGTCCTTCCGGATCAATCTGCCAGCCCCATTCACTCTCCTTGAGATATGGATTCTTCGCACCCATGGTCATATTGCCGGCCGTCAGATCCGCATCAGGATTCACGGTTACACATCCGGACGAATAATAGGAGAATGTATACAGATCCACAGTGCCTTCCTTCAGCACTTTCTTATCCTCTTCTGTAATGAAAGAAGAATCGATGCCATGTTCTTTGAAGTAGCGGAAGATATAGGAAGGATATTCTCCCCTGACCTGTACATCCGCACAGAAGTTGTTCTTCACATCATCTTCCTGATAACATGCCATGATATCGTCCGGATTAGGGGTCAGCGGATAGTTTGTAATATGACAGATCATGTTGCCGACCACGACATCCGGTATGATTTCATGGGCCAGTTTCACTGCTTTTGCGCTGGCCACAAATTCATTGTGCAGTGCTTCAAAGGTACGCTGGGGATTCTTCTTCAGTTCAGTCAGCAAAATCGGATCTTTCGCATTGATATCATCTTTGTCCATGATGCCGAGGCCATACAGATCACCAAGTCCGCCATTACCCATGCAGGCAATATTGATCTCATTGAAAGTAAGCCAGTACTTTACCTTATCCTTATATCTTGTAAAGACAGTACGGCAGTACTTCAGGAAAAGATCAATGGTCTGACGGCTGGAGAAACCTCCGTACTTAGTCACAACAGCCCAGGGAATTTCATAATGACACAGCGTAACCAATGGTTCGATCCCGTACTTATGACATTCATCAAATACATTGTCATAGAACTGCAGTCCCTTCTCATTTGGCGTTTCATCATCTCCATTGGGATAAATCCGGCTCCAGTTGATGGACAGACGGAATACCTTCCAGCCCATTTCGGCAAACAGCCTGATGTCCTCTTTATAGTGATGATAGAAATCAATCGCCTGATGGCTTGGATAGAATGCTTCGGGATCGGTCACGGCCAGGAATGTACGGGGATGATTTACATCTCCACCCAGTAACATATCCGGAACAGACAGTCCTTTTCCATCTTCCAGATACGCACCTTCACACTGATTGGCAGCGACCGCACCGCCCCACAGAAAACCTTCGGGAAAAACTGACATTTCAACCTCCTGAATTACTCTTTCTTTACTTTAAACGAAT
>ONOV01000144.1 GCA_900319505.1 uncultured Erysipelotrichaceae bacterium | reverse complement strand
ACCCTTATAATGTCAATACATTATCCGCATTAAATCGCATTGAATTCCCATTCCAGTCTGACATGGGTCATCAGCTGGTTTTCACTGGTAATTTCGTATTCTACCTGCCATCGGCCGTCTTCTTTGTTTTTCCGGCACAGTGAGGCTCCCATTTCCATTTCGCCATAGGGAGAATAGACATAGCATTGACCGGCCGCATGTTCCGGCAGGATGATCTTTGATCCATACCTTCCCTTGCGGTCAATAATAACCGTGTCATCATGAAACGTGATTTTCTGGTGGGTTCTGCCATCAGCTTCCATATACAGCAGCCTGCCGTCATTGAGCAGTCCATCTGTATCTACGATAATTTCTTCTTTTTTTTCGAGAAAGTCGATGCGTCTGAGGCGGATATGTACTTTCATACCTGCATATGATAGCGGGTTAAATCTGCTTGTCAACAGAAAAAGTACATACAGAATTTTCTCTCTGTATGTACTTTCCTTCATAATGCAGGAATGAAAATTTTCTTTTCATCCCGGTCCGGACCGTGGATGAGACTGTAAACAATATTGCTGGCATTGGAAAGTTCTCTGATACTGCCATCTTCCATCAGTACAAAGATGGATCCTGCTTCCCCATTGTATGGTACATAAGGCCGCTGGCCCACTTCATCCTTCATCAGATAATACTTCGGATCATAGCCTTTTTCCTTCAGCACCTTGCTTAATCTTCTGACTTCCCTGGGACTGTAATCGGTAAACTTGAACAGCCTTCTGTCCAGCAGTCGGCTGGACAGATCCCTTAAGATCGGATCATTGCACTGTTCCAGCATTTCAAACCCGTAATTGCATGCATTTTCATCCAGCCGGAAATACTCCTCCAGGCTCAGCTTCTTTCCTTCTCTTAATGCTTTAAACTGCGGCAGCACATATTCTTCTTCCAGCATGCCGCTGTCCTTCAGCCGCTGAAACAGCGCTCTTAAGATCGCTTCATACGCCCTTGCCGTAGGATGATAATATACCTGCCAGTACATATGGTATCTGGCCATGATATAGTTTTCCACCGCATACACCCCGCTGGCCTTGATCATCAGCTGATCATTCTCTACTCTTAATGTTCTCAGGATTCTTTCCAGATCAAACGTGCCATACGTTGTGCCGGTAAAATACGCATCTCTTAAAAGATAATCCATGCGGTCCGCATCCAGCTGGGAAGAGATCATCTGCGACAGCAGCGGATTGGCACTTTTATGGCGGATTACATCCGCCACATTCTTTGCCATGCCATGGTAGCCGTTTTCCAGGATGGCACGTATTTCCGGATCATGTTCAATGACCCGGCAGGTCACACTTTCATGAGAGGTATGGGAAATACTTTCAAACGCATGGGAATACGGACCATGGCCTGAATCATGCAGTAAGGCCGCGGCCATGACCGTCATCTTCTCTTTCTCATTCAATGCATGATCAATATCCGGCACTTCATAACACATGCGCCGGGCAATTTCATACACCCCCAGGGAATGGGAAAAACGGGTATGTTCCGCACAATGGTATACCACATATGCCCCGCCCAGCTGTCTGATCCTTCTTAAGCGCTGCACCCATCTGCTGTTGATCAGGTCCCAGATCAGCTGATCCTGTACATGCACATAGCCATGTACAGGATCCCGCATGACCTTGACTTCACTTGTCTTAGCGAACATCCTGATCCTCTTCCAGAAGCACTGCCGCCTGGGCCAGTACGCCCTCTTCATGGCCGACAAAGCCCATGCCTTCGCCCCGGGTTGCCTTTACCGACACATTGTCAGTGGAAGTATGCAGGGCACTTGCAATGTTCTGACGCATCTGTTCAATATATGGTGCCATCCTGGGCTTTTCAATCAATACCAGCGCATCCACATTGCCGATATGATAGCCCTTCTCTTTCATCATCTGATACACCTGTTCCAGAATCACTAAGGAAGAAACACCTTCCCACCTGGGATCTGTATCCGGGAAGTGATGGCCGAGATCGCCTAACGCCAGTGCGCCCAGAATCGCTTCGGCTACCGCATGGATCAGAGCATCCGCATCCGAATGTCCCAGCAGTCCCTTGCTGTGGGGAATTTCCACCCCGCCTAAGATCAGCTTTCTGCCTTCCACCAGACGATGAATATCACTGCTTGTACCAATCCGCATCAATGATCATCTCCATTTCATTCATTTTTCTTATATTATTAAAGCATGGAACTGCCGGATTATGTATTAAAACTCCTGAAACAGCTGAATGAACACGGCTATGAAGCGTATGTGGTAGGCGGGGCAGTCCGCTCGTACCTGCTGCATCTGCCGATTCATGACTATGATCTGACCACAAATGCCATGCCGCTGGAGATCAAGGAAGTCTTTCATGACTTCCATACCATTGATACCGGGATCCAGCATGGTACCGTCACGGTCATCATCGACCATCATCCGATTGAAATCACAACCTACCGGAAAGACTCCGGCTACCAGGACCACCGTCATCCCGACCATGTGGAATTCACCAGTGCCCTCGAAGAAGACTGCAAGCGCCGTGACTTTACGATCAATGCCCTGTGCTATCATCCTGATACCGGCATCATCGACTTTTTCCATGGCCTGGATGACATCCGCAATAAGATCATCCGCTGCATCGGCGACCCGGAAAAACGCTTCAATGAGGATGCCCTGCGCATCCTGAGAGCCATCCGCTTCTGTGCCCGTCTTTCCTTTTCCATTGAACCACATACAAGAGAAGTGCTTTTTGCCATGAAAGACACATTATCCTATGTATCCGCCGAACGCATCACCCAGGAATTCACCGGCACCCTGCAGTCGCGCGGCATTTCCATGGTCATGGAAGATGAAAGAGAAGTGCTGGAAGTATTCTTTCCGGAACTCAGACGCATCAAAGATAATGACTACCATCGTCTGATCCAGCTGCTGGATGAAGAGGCATCTGCCAAAGCAGATATCCGCATGGCCATGATCCTGTATTACATTCATTCTGTCCCTTTATCCAGGCATGTACTGAAACGGATGAAATACCCCAATATCTTCCAGGATACGGTCATCGACCTCATCACCCATACCGATACGCCCTGGGATGATGATATTTCCTTCCGTCTTTTATTACATGAGCTGCATACGGATATCGATACCTACTTTGCCTTCCGCAAAGCCATGTCACCTGCCCTTTCCTTAACCCGCAAAAAAAGACAGTATGCGGCTTTGACAAATGACAATTACTGCTGGTCTTTAAAACAGCTGCAGGTAACAGGCAGAGATCTTATCTCTTTGAACATCAAAGGAAAAGACATCGGCAGGGTCATGAATCATTTGCTGGATGATGTCATGCATGAAAAGTACACAAACGAAAAAGAAATATTAATGCATAAGGCAGAGGAATACAGATAATTCCTCTGCCTTATGCTTATTCCTCATTCTTTTTACAATCAGGCCCGATGTGTCAGATACACATTGGACCATCTGACTAGTGCGCTCTGACCTCTTTCTTTTCTTCTTACTATAATAACAGCTGAAAAGATAAGGAGGCAGAGACTATGCCATCAGCGTATACGCATCTTGTCTTTGCACAAGAAATAAGAAACATACTCCATGATACAGATATTCCATCCCTTCCCATGTACTGGATCGGTACCCAGGGACCGGACGTATTCTTCTTTTCCCATATGGGCATCATGCCCGGAACACTCCATAAATACGGCAGCCTCATGCACAGCAAAAAAGTACCGGAAACATTTTCCTTCCTGATTT
>ONOV01000076.1 GCA_900319505.1 uncultured Erysipelotrichaceae bacterium | reverse complement strand
TGTTTGGATCAATGCTATAATATCGAAGTACAATTGGAGGTGCTTTTCATGCCATTTGATAAGCTTAAGAATTTCATCGCCCCGGTTGATGACGAAGACGAGGAAGAGGAAGAAGAAAATATGGAAGAAGATGTGGAAAAAACACAGCCGATCAGTTCTTATGAAAAGAAGAAGATCAATGTGAGCAATGTACCGAGCAATGCGGCTATGGTACTGTTTGAGCCGCGGTCCTTTGAAGAAGCAGAGGAAATTGCCCGTCAGCTCAAGGGCCGCAAGGCGGTTGTGGTCAATCTGCATAAGCTGCAGAGAGACTATGCCCAGAGAACCATCGATTTTCTGACCGGTGTTGTATTTGCCCTGGATGGTACGATCCAGAAGGTCGGCCACAATGTCATTCTCTGTGCACCGCGCAATGTCGCCATTGACGGTGAGATCAAAGTCGACGCAGATGATGAATGAGGAAAGAGAAGAACTTTCCGCACATTTGAGAGATCTTGAAGAAAAGAGCGCAAGGTGGCACACCCATACGGCTTCTCATTTTCTGAATGAAGAAGAGGTAAGCGCCATGCAGAAGGAATTTCCTCCTTCCGCATTCATCCGCTATGATGGGGGCTATCCGGATGCCCGCAAGCGTAAAGTCATTTTCCTGTATGATGAGGAAGATGACTTTTCTGATGTTGTGTGCCTGCAGGCCCATGTAGACCAGCGCTTCCGCAGGATCGGCCACAGGGATATGCTTGGTGCAGTTCTTTCCCTGCAGGTGGAAAGAAGCACATTTGGTGATTTCTGGCTGGAAGATGACATGCTGTACTTCTATACCGAAGAAGAGATGGCTGATTTTTTCATCTGGAATCTGACGAAGATCAACCAGCTGAATGTGCATCTGGAACGTACCGACAGCCGTCCTGTTCAGCATTTCAGAATGCGCTCTTTCACAGCTGTGGCGGCCAGTGAAAGGGCAGATGCCCTGGTGGCAGCGCTGGCCCATGTCAGCCGTGCCAGGGCTGCTGAAATGATCCGGATGGGCATGGTTTCCCTCAACCATGAGCCGCTTGCGGCGGGTGATGAAGTGTGCGATAATAACGTTACGATTTCGATCCGCGGGACAGGCAGATTCATCTACCTCGGGTATGAAAGAAAGACGAAAGCGGGCCGGATCGCAGCACAATTTCAGCAGTATATCTGAAAGGAGTGTCTATGACGGCTAAAAGACCTGTATTCCGTGTCATGAAAAACGGTTATGACCGCTTTGCCGTCGATGACGCTGTTGAAAAGTATGCCTCTGAAGTAGAGGAGCTGGAAAAGCGGATTGCCCTGTATCAGCAGCAGCTGGCGGAGGACAATGCGAAGATGAACCAGCTTCAGCAGCAGTATCTTTCGCTTGAAAAAGAGTATCAAAGCCGTAAAGCGAGCAATGATGAAATGGCACGGCTGGCATTGCGTGAAGCCAATGAAATTATCGCTGCGGCACAGAAGAATGCCGATCAGATTATCCGGGAAGCTGTGAATACTGCTTCCGGCATTCTGAGCGATCTGTCACGGCTGTATGATGAAGCCGGTCAGGCCAAGGGCTATATGTCTGATGAACTGCAGAAGCTTCAGAAAGATCTTGATGCCTTCAAGATTCCGACCATGCCGGATCTGAAGTGGCTTCAGGACGCATTAGATCAGATGCAGTGACGCAGGACGCGCTGTCTCCTATGAATCTTACAAGAGAGTCTGCACAGGGTGAAAGCAGACAGAGGAGAGGAGAACAGACATCACCTGCCAAGCATTTCGTTTCATCCTGCGTTAAAGGATGATCCAAGGGCATATTCCGTAAGGGGATATGAACTAAGGTGGTACCGCGTATGAAGCGTCCTTAGAGATAGGGACGCTTTTTATATATGAGCAGGTAAAAGAAGGAGACAAGATGGATTACAAAAGCACATTGAACATGCCGGACACCGATTTTGAGATGCGCGGCAACCTGGCAAAGAAGGAGCCGGGCATTCTCAAACAGTGGGAAGAAAACAACTATTTCCAGGATCTGTTAAAGCATCATAAGGGACAGAAGGCATTTGTTCTGCATGACGGTCCGCCATATGCCAATGGCAACCTTCATGCCGGCACAGCCATGAACCGTGTCATCAAGGATTTCATCAACCGCACCCATGCCATGTGCGGTTACTATACGCCGTATTTCCCGGGCTGGGATACCCATGGCCTGCCGATTGAAAATGCCATTCAGAAGCTCGGTGTTGACCGCAAGAAGCTTTCCGCAGCTGATTTCAGACGCAAGTGCGATGAATATGCCCATGAACAGATTGCCCAGCAGATGGCAACAGAAAAGAGACTGGGGCAGATTGCGGATTATGAACATCCTTACATCACGCTGAAGAAGGAATTCGAGGCAAGACAGGTCAGAAACTTCGCTTCCATGGCCCTGGATGGACTGATTTTCCAGGGACTCAAGCCGGTTTACTGGTCCCCGTTCAATGAGACTGCGGTCGCTGACTCTGAAATCGTCTACCGTGACGTCAAGGATGCGACCATCTATCTTGCCTTCCAGGTCGCTGACGGCAGGGGCATTCTTGACAGCGATGACTACTATGTCATCTGGACCACAACCCCGTGGACCATTCCTTCCAACGAAGCCGTATGTCTGAATGAGAACCTTGTCTATGCCGAAGTCAAGACCGAAAAGGGCAAGCTCATCATGCTGGAGAAGTTCGTAGATCAGCTGCTGGCCAAGTTCAATCTGGAAAACCAGGGTGTCTTAAGAACCTTCAAAGGAAAAGAACTGGAAGGCATTACGTATCATCATGTGGTATTCGATAAGGAATGTCCGACTTTGTTAGGCAATCATGTCACGGACGAAGATGGTACCGGTGTCGTTCATACTGCCGGCGGCCATGGTCTGGACGACTTCAATGTATGTGCCAAGTACGGCATTCCCCCGATCAATACCGTGGATTATCAGGGTAAGATGAATGAAAATGCCGGCAAGTACCAGGGCATGTTCTTTGAGGACTGCTCCAGGGCCGTTATTCATGATATGAATGAGAAGGGCTGTCTGCTTGCCGTAGAGAACATTGTTCACTCCTATCCGCATGATGACAGACTCAAGAAGAAGGTTATCTTCCGTGCGGTCAAGCAGTGGTTCTGTTCCATCGACAAGATCAAGGACAAGCTGCTGGACCAGATCGACAATCATGTCGTATGGCATAATTCCTTCGGCCAGAAGCGTATGCATAACATGATCCAGGACAGAGGCGACTGGTGCATTTCCCGTCAGCGTCTGTGGGGTGTTCCGATTCCGATCTTCTATTGTGAGGATGGCTCCCCGATCATGGAGAAGGAAGTATTCGATCATGTCGCAGAACTGTTCGGAGAATATGGTTCCAATGTATGGTTTGAAAGAGAAGCGAAGGATCTTCTGCCGGAAGGCTATACCAATCCGAAGTCTCCCAATGGTCTTTTCACCAAGGAAAAGGACATCATGGACGTCTGGTTCGACTCCGGCAGCTCCTGGACTGAGCTGGAGGAAAGAGGTCTTGATTTTCCGTGCGATATGTACTTTGAAGGCAGTGACCAGTACAGAGGCTGGTTCAACTCTTCATTGATTGTCGCAACAGCTGTCAAGGGCAGTGCACCGTATAAGGAAGTTCTCTCCCATGGCTATGTGGTTGACTCCAAGGGTGAGAAGATGTCCAAATCCCAGGGCAATGTTGTCAATCCGATGGATATCATCAACAAGAACGGTGCCGATGTATTCCGTCTGTGGGCAATGACAAGTGACTTCAAGGCGGATCTGAAGCTTGGTCCTTCCAACATCAAACAGGCCAGCGATCAGTACCGCAAGATCAGAAATACCTTCCGTTTCCTGTTAGGCAATGTCAATCCGAAGGACTTTGATCCGGCCAGAGATATGGTGAAGTATGAGGATCTTGAAGCGGTTGATCAGTATATCCTGGTCAAGCTGGATGATGTCGTGAAGGAAGTACGCAGAGCAGTCATGGACTATGACTATCTTGCCTGCAATAAGGCACTGATGAACTTCATGGTCAATGAACTGTCTTCCTACTACTGTGACTTCACCAAGGATATCCTGTACTGCAATGATACAGAAGACCGCAGAAGAAGACAGGTACAGTCCGTATACTGGATCTGCTGTGACAAGCTGGTCAGACTGTGGGCGCCTTTCCTTGTCTATACCATGGAAGAAGTATGGCAGCACTTCAATGACACAAGCGAGAAGTCTGTTCATAACACCGAGTTCCCTGAAGCTGAGAACTATGCCAACGCTGAAGTGCTCAAAGCGAAGGGCGAAAGCCTCATGCATGTCAGAAATACGGTCCTCAAGGCACTGGAAGATGCCCGTAGTGAAAAGACCATCAAGTCTTCCCAGGAAGCCCATATCACCCTGAGTGCACCAGAGGATGTCAGAGCCCTTCTCAACAGTGAAGTAGGCAGCAGCCTCAGCCAGTGGCTGATTGTCTCCTATGCGGATGTGAAAGATGGCGAGCTGAAGGCGGAAGTCACCAGGGCCGAAGGCACCAAGTGTCCGAGATGCTGGAACTATGTGACCAGCCCGGATGAAAACGGCTTATGCCCGAGATGCCATGCCGTCATGGCACACAGAGGATAATGGATCACAACACGGAACACTATCTGACCCTGTGTCATCAGATCATCAGCCGTTCTGGCAATGAACAGCCTTTATCCGAGTTTCTCGGCTACTATGAACAGAGACCGGACGATGTATCCGTAGAAACAGATGAAAACGGAAACGTATACTGTGACTTTGCCGTCTTTGTGAATCCGGTGGAGGACATTCATCTGTTTGTCTTTGAACAGGATCAGATCATCGCAGATTACAATGCCGTGCATGTCAAAGTGGATGA
>ONOV01000174.1 GCA_900319505.1 uncultured Erysipelotrichaceae bacterium | reverse complement strand
CGCTGACCCCACCATAAAAGCAGACAGCTGATCCTGTCTGCTTTTGTTTTATTTCATAGATAAGATGCTGCGGATGGTACGGGTATCATATATGCGTGTCTTGATTTCCTGTACTGATGCATAGATGTGATCTTCTTTCTCATAGTAATGCCGGATCTTTTCCATGTAGGGCAGGTATGGATCAGCCGGATCCATCTTCCGGTTCAATGCGGTTTCATAGAAATGATAGAAGGATAAGGTCCACATGATTTCATTACAGGAGTCTTCAATCCAGAAGTCCGTATTTTCAAAAGGCGGGTTGTACTGTTCCAGAAGCTTTGTGATGCAGGCAAGGCCGTCATCAGACGACTGCCAGATATCTGCGTAGATATAATCAAATGCCTGCAGATTTTCTTTCTGCCAATATGCAAAGGCATCCGTGCAGATGAAATGAATCGGAACAGAGGTATGGAACTGGGGCAGGATGTCTTTGACAAACATGTCAATCACATCCTGGGAGCGTTCCACAACTGTGATTTCCTTCACCTTCGGATTCAATGTACACATATACAGGAAATAGCCGATGCCAAGCCCCAGTGTCAGTACGCGATCATGGGCTTTTTCAGCACAGGGGTTGTTGGTAAAGGCTTCGGAGGGGGCATCCATCATCCAGTCCGCATCATCCTGGTACAGGTAAATGGCTTCAAAGTCACGATCCATGGCTCTGAGCTTCATCCAGTCATTCAGTTCACGCTGGGGATCTTTCTGAATCGCATCCGCATTGAACAGTTCATTGCCTTTCACCCATTCCTTTTCAAAGGAGAAGTGATGGGAGGAAATATGCGTCAGATCGATATGACTGTGGTAGGGCGTTTTCTCCCATTCATCTGCGGATAGAAACAGAGAAGGCGGTTCAGGAAAGGAAAACTCCGCAAAGCCATGCCTGGAAAGCTGTTTCTGAATATATTTTTCACGGGCCTTTGAAACACGCATTCCCAGAAACCTGTTCTTATCTTTCTGGATATTAGCCAGGCATCTCTTGAAGAATGCCGGCAGCTCTTCATTTCTGCTTACTTTCATATAAGTGCATTCTAACATGACCATGGTATAATGGCGTGCATAGGTGAAGAAAATGAAAATACTGCTGGCAAATGATGATGGTATTGCCTCCAAAGGCATACAGATCCTGGCAAAGGTCTTATCCGAAAAATATGATGTATATGTTTCTGCTCCGGATGGAGAACGCTCAAGCTATTCTCATTCCGTTACATACTGGCGATTGACCAATACAGCTGAAGAAGTCAGGCTGGAAGGTGTGAAGAAGGCATGGGCAGTATCCGGTACACCGGCTGACTGTATCTATTACGGCATCAATGCCTTCATGAAAGACGATCTGCCGGATCTTGTGATATCCGGGATCAATAAAGGGGAAAATCTGACGACGGATGTGATCTATTCCGGTACGCTTGGAGCAGCACAGGAAGGCATCATGATGGGTGTTCCTGCCATGGCGGTGAGCTTATGCTCATTTGAATCAGATGCGTTTGAGGATGCGGCCCGGATTGCCATGGATCTGATTGATCCGTATATGAACGATCCGATGAAGATGAAATACGTCTGTTCGATCAATGTGCCTGCGCTTAAGCACAGTGATATCAAAGGCATCAGGGTGACGCACTTTGACGGCATGAAGGATTTCCGCAAGGATGTGAAAATGACGCGAAGAACAGATGGGAAGATACAGCTTGACTGCTATAACACTCTGCCGGAGCTTATGGGACTGGAACACAGTACGGCCGGCGACTATGAAGCGGTGCAGCAGGGCTATGTTTCCGTGACACCGGTAGGGCTTGACTATGTCAGCCATGACACGGAAGCACATATCAAAGACTGGGAGAAAATCAGCCTCTGAAGGAATCTGTGAAGGACAGATAAAGGAGAAGAAAAGATGCTGAGATGGATTGGTCTATTACTGATGTTTGTCGGCACATTAATGATGAATGGCGAAGGAAAGAGGAATCTTCTGGGACTTGGAACGGCCGGGATCGGCGGGGTGATGTCCGGCGGCGCTTTTCTTGAAAGAGCTTTTGTACAGGGAAAGCTGACAGGTAAGGCTTCATTGATTTTCGGGATTGCCCTGGCTGTGATCGGGGTGATATGTCTTGTCATGGTATTGATGGATCTGCCGTATTTTTCCCACCCGGAAACGGTTGTTCTGCATGAGATCAATGGCGGACGCAGCAGTTCAGATGAAGGTATCGGCTATTTCATTTCCGGGCGTAAGGAAAACGGGATGGAGAAATCCTTCCGCATCAGTCATAAGACATTCAAAGGCCTGAATGGAAAGAATCAGAAGGCTGTTGAAATCGAGTATCTGCCTCATACGGATACCGTACTGCAGATCCATATGCAGTAAACAGAACTGCCAAAACGTTGTTTGCATCAGCCCGCTCATCTGTTTATAATGAACAGCAGTGAGGGAGTAACTGGCCTGCAGTGAGCAGGCAGTGGCAGCCAACATACCCGGTTTTTGTCAACCTGGCTGAACTTGAAACAGTGAGACTCATGTATGCGTGTCATACATGAGCAAGCATGTATGACAGTGTCATCCATGCTTTTATTTTTGGAAAGGAATTGTTATGGTACTGGCTCTAGTTTTATTTCTGATCATGTATGTGATCCTTCTGAGCAAACCGGATGTGCGCTGGATCACCGCACTGGTCTTTGCAGGTATATTTGTCGTGCTGGGCATTCTGCCGGTGAATCATGTGATCAAGGCAGTGAACTGGAACGTCATCCTGATGCTGACAGGGACAATGATTGTGGTGGAAATGTTCATTGAAAGCTTGATGCCGATGCGGCTTGCCGAGCTGCTGCTGAAGAAAGTGTCCACGGTACAGTGGGCGGTTGTCGTATTGGCTTTATTTGCCGGGGTGATATCTGCTTTTGTAGATAATGTGGCTACGGTTCTGATGGTGGCACCGATCGGCATTGAAGTGGCAAAAAAGCTCAAGGTCAATCCTGTGCCGATTATTATTTCCATTGCGGTATCCAGCAACCTGCAGGGTGCGGCAACGCTTGTCGGTGATACAACTTCGATACTGCTGGGCGGATATGCCAATATGTCATTCAATGATTTCTTCTGGTTCAAAGGAAGACCGGGCATCTGCCTGTCGGTAGAACTCGGGGCGCTGGCTACGCTGCCGGTACTGTTATGGATCTTCCGCAGGAACAGACAGCCGGTGCATCAGGATGTGGAGACGGAAGTAAATGATAAAGTGCCGGGCTTATTGATGATCGGTGTGATTGCAGGACTGATTGTTGCTTCTCAGTTTCAGAACAAACCGGAACTGACCAACGGCTGCATCTGTATGGCATTTGCCTTTATCGGTCTGATCTATGAAAAGATCAGAAACGGAAAGGATTACAGCTTCAAGGCGGTTCTGCAGGCTGTTGATTATAAGACACTGCTGCTGCTGATCGGCTTATTCATTGTCATTGAAGGTATTACGGAGGCCGGCGTTATTGATGCTATTGCGGCCGTCTTTGTCAAGATCGGCGGCCATTCAACGTTCCTGATGTATACGCTGATTGTCTTTGCCTCAGTCATCATTTCTGCCTTTGTGGATAACATTCCGTATGTGGCAACAATGCTGCCGGTCGTACAGGGCATTGCCGTAAGCATGGGCATTGCCCCGTATGTGCTGTACTATGGCCTGCTGATCGGAGCAACCCTGGGCGGCAATCTGACGCCGGTCGGTGCATCAGCCAATATTGCCGGTATCGGTATTCTGAATAAAGAAGGTTACAAAGTATCAACCAGGGACTTCCTGAATATCGGTGTACCGTTTACACTGACTGCGGTTGTGGTCGGCTATATTGCCAACTGGCTTGTCTGGGGCCTGTGATAAGTGCTGATAAGAGAAGGGGCAGACTCTTCTCTTTTCTTATGTCTGCAGAAGAAGAAAGGACGGAAAACGGATCTGAAAAAATATTTTAAAAAAGTTTTCCAATACGCTTGCAAAGATACATGTTGTTTGGTAATATAACAAAGCACTGATTCAGAGTGCTGATACAAAGCGCCGATAGCTCAACTGGATAGAGCATTTGACTACGAATCAAAAGGTTGCGGGTTCGACTCCTGTTCGGCGCACCATTTCGGGATG
>ONOV01000077.1 GCA_900319505.1 uncultured Erysipelotrichaceae bacterium | reverse complement strand
TTCATGCCTCCTGGAACTGGCTGTTGTAGAGATCAGCATAGAAGCCGTTCTTTGCCAGCAGTTCTTCATGGGTGCCTTTTTCAACAATGTTGCCGTCTCTGACAACAAGGATCATATCCGCATCCCTGATGGTGGAAAGACGATGGGCTATGACGAAGGATGTTCTGTTTTCCATCAGCTGGTCCATGGCAGACTGAATCTGAAGCTCGGTTCTGGTATCTACTGAGGAAGTTGCTTCATCCAGAATCAGCATCGGCTTATCGGCGATCATGGCCCGGGCAATGGTGAGCTGCTGCTTCTGACCTGCAGACAGGCCTGTTTCATCGTTGAGTACGGTGTCATAGCCATGCGGCAGTGTTCTGATGAAGTGGTCCAGACCGACAGCCTTACAGGCATCGTCAATCTTCTCCTGAGAAACATCCGGTGTGTTATAGACAAGATTCTCTCTGACAGTTCCTTCAAACAGCCATGTGTCCTGCAGAACCATACAGAACTGAGAGTGAACATCTTCACGCTTCATGTTCTGGGTCGGAATACCGTCTATTCTGATTTCACCGTCTTCCAGGTCATAGAAGCGCATGAGCAGATTAACCATGGTTGTTTTACCGGCTCCGGTAGGACCGACAATGGCAATCTTCTGCCCTGGTTCAACATGAGCTGAGAAGTCATGGATGACATCATGAGAAGCCCCGTCATAGCGGAATCTTACATGGTCGAAATCAACATAGCCCTTGGCTTTTTCAATATGTGCTGTCTTATTGCTTTCATCCGGCATTTCTGTTTCTTCCAGGAAGCCGAATACTCTTTCGCCGGCAGCGGCGGCAGACTGCATGGACTGAAGTGACTGGGCAATCTGTCCTAACGGCTGGGTAAAGTATCTGACATACAGCATGAAGGAAACGATGACGCCGAATTCAATATCGCCATTCAGAGTCAGTACACCGCCGGTGATACAGACAACAACATAACCGAGGTTGCCGATGAAGGCCATCAGCGGCTGCATCAGACCGGCCAGACACTGTGCCTTCAGACCGGAATTGCGCAGACTGGTATTCAGCTTTGTGAATGTATTCTCTGCTTTTTCTTCACCATTGTAAGCTTTAATGACGGTATGACCGGTGTAGTTTTCTTCAATGTAGCCATTGAGGGCACCGAGATCTTTCTGCTGGGCAGTAAAGTATTTCTGAGAGTGGCCCATGATGATAAACAGCAGGATGAAGCCGATGAAGCAGGAGGCAACTGCTGCCAGCGTCATGCGTACATCCGTAATCAGCATCATGATCAGACTGCCCAAAAACAGCACAATTGCCGAGACGAATGTACTTAGGCTCTGGTTGATACTCTGGCCGATCGTATCAACATCGTTTGTGACGACAGACATGACATCGCCGGTTGAGTGGCGGTTGTACCAGGACATTTGAAGTCTGTTGATTTTGACCGAAATGTCTGAACGCAGCTTCTTGGAAAGCCTCTGCGTAACCGATGCTGTAATCCATCCCTGCAGGGCATTGAGAACAAAGCCGGCTGCGTAGATTGTGATCAGGAAGAAGACAATCTTCTTTACCGCATTCATATCAATGGAAGGTCTGATCAGACCATAGACTGAATCGGGCAGTTTCTCCAGCTGCTTCATGACCTGGTCAGTATCATTCATATCGATTTTGGAAAGGACTTTGAATGTTTTCAGCTGATCATCACCGGATATCTTCACATCATCTACGGTGATTTCAGTGAAAACAGCATCCAGAGCTTTATCAGAAAGACTGTCCGTCAGAGCTGTGATATCCATGTCTTTTTCAGATGCATCCTGCATGGACTTCAACGCATTGATGAGTTCGATCTGTTCGGATCCGCTGAAGGTCTGATCATTGACAGTAACAGGATTCAGTAATACATCCAGGGCATCATCGGAAAGAGAAGTAATGTCCATATTTCCGGAAGCTGCCATGGCCGCAAGGGCTTTGGCATCATCCGCAGAAAGACTGGAGGATGCAATCGCTGTTCTCATGTTTTTCTGAAGTGCGTCTGTATCCTGCAGGTTAGCAGTGATGGCAGAAGTCAGATCTTTCATATTTGTCTGCATGTTTTCGGTGCTGTCTTCGACAACTTCCTGCATTTTATCTGTATCCGGCTTGATGCCGTCAGTGATCAGATTGGTCAGGTCGCCAAGCTTGTTCGGCCCAAGCAGTGTGAATACAGTTGCGACAACCGCACAGCATAAGGCAACAATCAGCAAGATGCCGTCTTTGCGGTTATAACCGATGATCTTCTTCCATGTACCGGTCAGATCCTTCGGTTTTTCATGCGGTGCTCCAGGACCGCGGTGTGGACCGGCGTTTCTTCTTTTTCTTTCTTCACTCATGCAAGTTCCTCCTTGGAGAGCTGTGACAAAGCAATCTGCTGGTACACGCTGCAGCTGCTCATCAGTTCTTCATGTGTGCCCATGCCGGCAAGCTTTCCATCCTCAAGAACCAGGATCTGATCTGCATTGCGGATGGTGCCGATACGCTGGGCAACAATGATACGGGTTGTGTCAGAACACTTTTCATCCAGTTCTTTACGCAGGATACTGTCGGTCTTGTAATCAAGAGCGGAGAAAGAGTCATCGAAAATCAGGATTTCAGGTTTGCGGGCAATGGCTCTGGCAATGGAAAGACGCTGTTTCTGACCGCCGGAGAGGTTGCCGCCAAGTTGGGCGATGTAGGCATCATAGGTGCCGTCCATCTTCTCAACAAATTCTGAAGCCTGGGCTGTTTCAACCGCATCTTTGATTTCTTCTTCCGAGGCCGGTTCTCTGCCATTGTCACCGAATCCCACATTGGAACTGACGGTACCGGTGAACAGAATAGCGGACTGGGAGATGTAGCCGATTCTGTTCCGCAGTGCACATTCATCGTAATCTCTGACATTTCTGCCATCGACAGTTACGGTTCCTTCACTGGTATCGTAGAAACGCGGAATCAGGTTGATCAGGGTTGATTTGCCTGAGCCAGTTGCTCCGATGATTGCTGTTGTTGTTCCTTTCTTTGCAGTAAAGGAAATGTCATGCAGGACATCATCCTGGCCGCCCGGATAGCGGAAAGAGACATGATCAAATACGATTTCGCCTTCTTTGTCTGCCATACCGTCTTTTTCTGTACCGTTCTGAATCGTCAGCGGTGTATCCAGTACTTCATTGATACGCTGTGCCGCAACGGAGGCTCTTGGCAGAATCATGAAGATCATTACCAGCATCAGGAATGACATGATGGCCTGAATCGCATACTGTGAGAAGACAACCATGTCGGAGAAGAGCGAGATCTTGGAACCAAGCGCAGCACTTTCAATGACACTGGCACCGATCCAGTAGATAACAAGCATCAGGCCGTTGATGGATGACATGATGCTTGGCATCAGAAAGGCCATCGCATGCTGGGCATACAGGTTGGCATCTGTCAGATCTGCATTGGCTTTTTCAAACTTGTTTTCCTGATAGCCTTCGGCATTGTATGCTCTGACCACTCTCAGACCGGTCAGGTTTTCACGTGTGACTGTATTGAGACGGTCTGTGAGCTTCTGCATGATTTTGAACTTCGGTACGGCAAACTGCAGAATGATGATAACCGCTGCCAGCACCAGCACAATGGTAATGCCGGTAGCCAGCGTCCACTGCCATGCCTGTCCGACGATCTTAAAGACGGCCCATACTGCCATGATCGGTGCCCTGATCAGCATCTGCAGGCCTAGAACAATAAACATCTGAATCTGCGTTACATCGTTGGTAGAACGGGTAATCAGACTGGATGTAGAGAAATGTCCGATCTCATTCATTGAGAAGCTCTGTACCTTTTTGAACAGCATGTCTCTCAGTCTTGCCGAGAAATCACTGGACAGCGTCGAAGCACAGATACAGACGACAATGGATGAAGCCATGGAAAGCAGTGCATAGGCAAGCATCTTACCGCCTATGGAAAGAATATCCGACATCTCCGTGCCGGATGTTTCAATCAGCCGGGTAATATCACTCATATAATCCGGAATGGTCAGATCTGCATAAACACATAATGCCGTAAAGCATATGGATATGAGGACCAGACCGACATCTTTTTTCTTAAAGTATCGAAACAGTTTTAACATCGATCCCTCCTGCCGTTAAAAAACGGATATGTAAAAATATAAACTCTGATACAATAGTAGAGTCAATAGACATATTGCAAATTCCTGTATTTGTAAAGAAAGGCGACGCAATGATGGATCATTATCTGACTATACATCAGTTTGCCTCATTAAGAGGAATCAGTATCGGATCCCTTCACTACTATGAAAAACTCGGTCTTCTCAAACCCGCTGCTGTTGATCCAAAGACCCACTATCGCTACTATTCTCCAGAGCAGCTTGCGGTGCTGGATGCGATTCAGCTCTGCGTATCGCTGGACATCCCGCTGAAGCATCTCGAGAAGTTCATGCACGATAATTCATTTGATCTCAAAGGAGTGATCCAGGAAGGCACATCCGCACTGGAAGACAGAATCCGTGATATGAAGAATAAGCTGGCTGTTGCCGAAAAGACAATGGAGGAAATTGAATCAAACCAGCAGTACAGCAGCGAGACCGGTGTTTATGAAAGAGTGCTCCCGGAGCGATGGTACGATACGGCTGAAATTGACTGGCATTATGATCCCAAGGCAGGAGTAATTGATAAGATGATAGAGCTGTTTGCCCGTCATCAGAAAGACTATGGCAATACTCTATTCCCGGGCGGTGCCTATATTACATATGGAAAAGAGAAAAGCAAAAGAAAAATACTGGCAATGATCCGGGTGATGCGGCCGGGGCGGAACAGAAAAGACTTTATGTGTCTGCCGGCTGGTACATATATCTGCAAAAATACTAAAATAGAAGCGGGATTTTCTCTGGAGAGAGAATTGCAGGAATATTTCCCCTGGCATAAAAAAGAACCGGTATTGATTTCCAGTTTTGTTCTGGAAAAGATGGACGGAGATAGAAAAGTCAGTGAGATACAGATTCTCAAAGAGGAGGAAAGATGAGGGCGATACGGCTGAAGAATGACATATTCCTTCCCATACTGGGACAGGGAACATGGAATATGGGAGAAAATCCCGATACCCGGAAAGATGAGATTGAAGCGTTGCGCTGCGGCATTGAACATGGCATGAACCTGATTGATACAGCTGAAATGTATGGGGAAGGAAAAGCAGAAGAACTTACCGGCGAAGCCATCCGTCCTTTTCGAAGGGAACAGCTGTTTATCGTCTCCAAAGTCTATCCCTGGCATGCGGATCGTGAGAATATATTCATCTCCTGTGAAAAATCACTGCGCCGGCTCGGTACGGATTACCTTGATATGTATCTGCTTCATTGGCACGAGGATATTCCCTATGAGGAAACCGTATCATGCATGCATGAACTCATGGCTGACGGCATGATCAGAAGCTGGGGCGTATCCAATCTGGACACAGCGGATATGGAAGATGTTGCGGCGGCTGGCGGCAGTGACTGTATGGTCGACCAGGTGCTGTACAACATCAGCGCAAGAGGTATTGAATATGATCTATTGCCATGGCTCAAAGAACATGATATGAAGGCAATGGCATACTGTCCGCTTGCCCATGATGCTTCACAGCGTGAAAGCATTATCTCGCATCCTGTTATCAGACGGATTGCGCTGGCACATCATGTCAGTCCGTGTACCGTCATGCTGGGATTTGTTCTGCAGAATCCGGATGTCTGTACCATTGTCAAAGCCGGTTCTGTGAAGCATGTTAAAGAAAATCTGAAAGCTTTGGATCTGAAGTTCACACATACAGAGTGGCTGAAGCTGAATGAAGCTTTTCCGGCACCGGATCACAAGATGCCGCTTGCCACAGAGTAAATAGACAATATGTAATAAACAGCTATGCACAGTGAACCTCCCCACTAAGTCCTGCAGACTACAGCCTGGGCTTCTTCCAGAGGCCTGTGTTCCTTTAGACTTTAAACCGACGGCCTGCAGTTACGTGACGCATACGCGCCTCATAACCCATATGATGATCCGTCTTACTCGCATGAGATCTCGGGCGGAATGCTTGCGGATAGCCGTGGATATAGCAGCTCGTCTCATGTAAGATGGCAGCTTGTAAAACTTCTGATCAGAATCACATAAAGCGACGATCTTTCGTTGAGTGAATCAGAGTCTCAGCAAAGATCGTTTTTCGTTCGCATAGTCTTTTGCCTTTACAGTATCCCAATGCGGAGAAAGAAAG
>ONOV01000078.1 GCA_900319505.1 uncultured Erysipelotrichaceae bacterium | reverse complement strand
GGCGGTTCTGACGAGATTCGAACTCGCGATCTTCTCCGTGACAGGGAGACGAGATAAGCCACTACTCCACAGAACCAGTATGGCGAGGAAAGAGGGATTTGAACCCTCGCGCCGGTATAACCCGACCTATGCCCTTAGCAGGGGCACCTCTTCGGCCTCTTGAGTATTTCCTCACTGCCAAGCGCATGTCACTTTCTTTTTCAGCGCTTTTTTATACTACCATCAAGTCCAGATTATTGCAACTGTTTTTTGAAATGTTTTTTACATTTCTTTACCTGATGATAACTGAAACGGTTTTCGCTGTTCAGCTTCTTTATTATGCCAGTTTTCTGTCCAGAAGAAAAGATGGAAATACAATTTTTATTTTCCATCTTGTTTCTAGCAGTGAGCATTGTAGAACGTGATCAGATCCTGCGTGTATTTTTTTACTGTTTCATCTGTCGATCCGAATAATTCGTGCTTGGCATTTTCATAGCGGACAAGCGACGTATTATATGACCGCATTTTGAACAGCAGCTGCCCCTGCGGATTCACCATCGTATCGCGGCCTGCCTGGCCAATCAGAACAGGTGTCACACACTTATCTGCTTTATTCAATACCAGACGGCTGGCATCCTTTGCCGCTGCTGCCCAGGCCCAGGTTCCTCCCCATGACTGGTACATGGAATTCTTCATTCTATCTTCAAACTGATACCGATAGCGGTCTTCACTGTCATCTGAAGAGTTTTCAAAATCATACGTCCCAGTCCATGGTCCCTGTCCCGGTGCATATTCTTCACCATTGTGTTTGAGCTTTGAATATACCGCAAGAACATCAACAGCCTGCGGCGGAATGGAACCATAGTTCATCTGCAGCATTGGTGAGCTGAGATAGGCACAGGCATATTCTTCAGGATATGCCTCCAGACACAGCGCTGCTGCACAGCCTCCCATAGAATGACCAAAAAGGAAAATCTTTCCTGTCTTTGACAGTTCTTTTGCCCTTGCATACATCGTCTGCAGGTCTCCGGCATATTCCGAGAAGGATTCTACATAAACCCGTCTGTCGTCGAATTTCTTTGAAGACTCGGACAGGCCATGCCCCCTCAGTTCAACAAAGAATACAGAATAGCCGGCATGATACAGGTGGTAGAACAGTTCATGATACTTCGTGAAGAACCCGCAGAAACCATGAACCATGACAATTGCAGCTTTTTCATCCGGATTTACGGCATGATAAGTGTTCAGTTCAAGACCATCCATTCCTGTCAGTTTTTCATTAACCACATTTTCCTGGATCCAGGGACGGATGACAGTACGAAGCTTATCAATGGTTTTCATAATAATTTCTGGCAACATCAGGCAGGTTTGTGATAATTGCATCAGCTCCCATCTGATCACAATATGCCAGGTCCTCTTCGGTATTGACCGTCCATACATTAACCTTCAGACCATGCGCTTTGGCATCAGCCATCAGGCCAGGATAACGCAGGTTGTAAACCCATGGATGAATTGCATCTACGTTATACTTCAATGCATAAGGAATGAAATCAATCGGACCATCTTCATACAGGAATGCCGTCTTTGCGGCAGGATCTGCTTCTTTGATCCGCATCACTGAGTAGTGGTTGAAAGAAGAATAAATAACCCGGTTTTCAAATCCTTTGGCATGAGTCATGGCGGCAATCTCTTTTTCAATGCCGTCATAATCGAAAATACCGGTTTTAAGTTCAATATTGATGCATAGGTTTGTGGGAGCCAGAAGATCAAACACTTCACTCATCAGCGGAATTTCTGCATCACCTGTTTCAGGATGTGTCTTGTTGAAATTGAGTTTTCTCAATTCATCAAACGTATAGTCTTTCAGCCATCCCGTGCCATTTGATGTACGGTCGATCGTTTCATCGTGGCATACGACTATCTTTCCATCCTTTGTGTACTGAATGTCAAGTTCTACTCCATCAGCGCCTCTTCTGACCGCTTCCTCAAATGATTTCAGCGTGTTTTCGGGCATATAGCCGCTGGCACCGCGATGCGCCCAGATTTCGTGTTTCATTACTGTTTTTCCTTCTTTCTAACGATGGTTCTTCCGCTCTTACTTAAAGCAGTATACATGGACGGCTCAATTTCCGAACCGGCATAGCCGAACAAAAATCCACATTGGTTCCTACACCGGACTTTCCATTACGATCAAGTGCCATCAAGGACATACTGCGCGCTGCCTGCTTTTTCTTCTGCAGAAGAGCAATCAGATCCTGTACGCTCTTTTCTGCCGCCTGCTGAGCATCAATTGTTCGCATCAGCTGTACCGTTTCATAACTGAGTGCACCTTTTGGGATGTCTTCACCTACTCAAGTTGCGGCAGCACCGCCATATTCACTAACAGCATAATAGCCAATGCCCGGCATTGGTGTATCGCCTGTACCCTGCCGGGTTCCTTCTTTTTCAATCCTGAAGTTGAAGTACAGATACAGATTGTTCCATATTGATCCAGTGCAATGAAACACACTGTGTCATGACTCCTTTCATAGTTCAATCCACATCAATGGTTGAACGCATCCGGCAGATCATTTTCCAGCAGGATCGTATCGGCAGATGTTGTGTTCTGCCATACCCAGCCGAACGCTTCCTTTTCTGTTGAAAGGACGGTCACATGACTCATATCATAGCCGGCATCTTCCAGTCCTTTCTTGATCGGACGTGTCTGTGTCTCTCCGACAAGAACAACTGCATCTGCCTTATCTTTCATATAAGTGCCGAAGTCATGATTGATTTGATCCTGCTTAACGCCCAGGTCAATCATGCCGGGTGTTACAATCACACGCTTGCCCGGCATCATCGACAATACATCCAGAGCCATATGTGAACCGGAAGGATTGGCATTGAATGCATCATCGATAAAATGACGTCCATTAATGACCTTGAGTTCAAGTCTGTGTTCAACCTGTTTCATAGTTCTGGAAGCATGGGCAATTTCCGTCCATGACAGGCCGAGATATCTGGCCGCCGCTACTGCTGCCAGGATATTCAGAATATTCAGCTTACCAAGCAGCTTTGTTTCAAGTTCAATTCTTTCTTCACCATGTACAACCGTAAAGCGGGAACCGCGGGGTGTATAGGTAATGTTTTCAGCATGATAGTCCACATCTGTATGATCAATGCCTACCGTCACTGTCTTTACTGTATTTCTGATCTGATAGCTGCGGATAAAATCATTGTCATAGTTCAGAATGCCCAGCCCATCCTGCGGCAGCATTTCAATCATCTGCATCTTCTCACGGATGATATTCTCCTGGGAGCCGAATGTATTGAGGTGCTGAGGGCCGATGGAAGTGACGACGCCGATCGAAGGATGAACGAAGTTCATGAGCTCTGTAATATCGCCCACATGGTCTGCCCCCATTTCACACACGAATACCTGATGAATCGGCTTAAGGTATTCACGGATGGTACGGGTGATGCCCATCGGGGTGTTGAAGGATGCAGGTGTCATCAATGTATTGAATTTTTCTGACAGCATTGCCTGCATGATATTTTTCGTTGTGGTTTTTCCATAGGAACCGGTAATGCCGATTTTCACTAAGCCGGTATGTTCTTCCAGCTGGCGCTTGGCATCGTTGAGATAGTGCATCTGCACACCGTGTTCAATCGGAGATGTAATCCAGCCGACTGGAAACAGCAGCACCCATGGCAGAACCCAGGCACATCCTGTCAGGACGCCATAGCAGATGCTGGCCGGCACACAGCCAAGTATAACTGCCAGTACAATCACATACAGAACAGCAAGCACCGCAATCTGCCGTTTCACTCGTGCTGTCACAACCAGCGGCTTGATGTAAGCAATTCCCTTTTCCATCATCCAGCCATACAGAAACAGCAGAATGCAGAAAATCATGAAAATGACCGCAGGCAGATGAAAAAAGCCCAGAATCAGACTGATCAGACATAAGCCCATCGGCAGCACATTCTTTGCCATGCTGTCGGATATATTCTCCCTGATCCATCCGGCATATCGTCCGTTTTCATAACGATTCTGCTGAAACATATGTAAGGCATGCTTGACCGGAATAACCGCCGCAAGGCACATGCATACTGCAAATAAGACTCTCATTGTTTTCCATCTCCCTTGAAGAACACATCCAGCACTGAATTGAAACGATCTCCCTGATGCCAGTACGCCCAATGGTCATCTCCTTCAAAAACGGCCAGGCCTGCATCAGGCATCTTCTGCTCCATTTCCTTTCCCATCCATAATGGTGCTGCCGTATCATTTTCACCCCAAACAAGCAGTACCGGGCACTGCACATCCTTGAGGATCGGTGTGACATCATCATTGACAACTTTGACAAATGTCGGCCGCATCACACCCTTGGCATTACGGTAGTCTTCAGAACCCGCATTGGCCTGCAGCTGTTTCAGCTTTTCTTCATTACCAGTTACTTTAAGAAACCACTTGCCGGCTTTATAGGCAGATGTTCTGACTTTGTAATCCAGACCGTGTTTCGGTCTGATGCCGGCCGCGCCGGTCAGGCACATCTTCTTCACATCATGATGAATGGCTGCATAGCGGATAGCAACACGGCACCCGAATGAATGAGCCACAAATACCGGCTCTTTGATATTCAGCTGGCGGATGAAATCCTCCAGATGTTCACGATATTCCGGCACGCCCCATGGCTCATCCGGTGCGTCAGATTCACCATGTCCCGGGAAATCAATACTGTAAACATGGAAACGATCGGTAAAGTGATCCATGATGTAGCCCATCATTTCCTTATTCTGTCCCCAGCCGTGCAGAAGAACCATATCCGGTCCGTCACCGCCTTCAATATATGCTGTTCTGACATTCCG
>ONOV01000080.1 GCA_900319505.1 uncultured Erysipelotrichaceae bacterium | reverse complement strand
GCGCCATAGCAGATGCCAAGAACCGGAATACCAAGGGTAAACAGAGCCGGATCATACGTCAGAGAATCCTTCTCATATACGCTTTCCGGTCCCCCGGTAAGAATGATGCCTTTGGGATTCATCTCTCTGATCTTTTCGATCGGCATGGTATAGGGATGAATTTCACAATAGACATGGTTTTCTCTGACCCGGCGGGCAATCAGCTGTTTGTACTGGCCGCCGAAATCAAGAACAATCATCTTTTCCATCAGCTGTTCTTCTCCTTATAGTTGACTACAGCATTTACAAAGCCTTTGAACAGAGGATGCGGTCTGTTCGGACGGGACTTGAACTCAGGATGATACTGCACTCCGACAAAGAAATCGCACTTATCGTTTTCAACCGCTTCTACCAGTCTGCCATCCGGGGAAGTGCCGGCAATGGTCATGCCGCCCTTTTCAAACTCGTCCCGGTACTGGTTGTTGAACTCATATCTGTGTCTGTGGCGCTCGGAAATTTCCTTTGTGCCATAGCACTTCGCCATTAACGTATTATCCCTGATCACACATGGATAAGCACCTAAACGCATCGTACCGCCCTTATCCATGTCATCGGACTGACCATGCATGAAGTCAATAACCTTATGTGTAGAAAGTTCATCAAACTCATTGGAGTTGGCATCCGCAAAACCCAGTACATCACGGGCAAACTCAATCACCGCAATCTGCATGCCCAGGCACAGACCAAGATACGGCACATTGTTTTCTCTGGCATAGCGGGCAGCTTCCACCATACCGGTAATGCCTCTGTCGCCAAAGCCGCCCGGCACGATAATGCCCTGTACATCAGAGAAGATCTCCGGTGCGGTATCCCTGGTAATCGTCTCAGATTCCACCCACTTGATATGAACATGGGCTGCACAGTCATAGCCGGCATGTTTCAAAGATTCAATGACAGAAAGATAGGCATCATGGAGCTTGACATACTTGCCGACAAGAGCAACTGTCACATGTTTCTTACGGGCATGGATCTTATCCAGCATGGCATTCCATTCATTCAGATCAATTTCACCCGGATCCAGATGCAGCTCACGGCAGACAATGGAAGACAGATTCTGCTTTTCCAGCATGATCGGCGCTTCGTAAAGATCCTTTACGGTTGTGTTCTGAATGACACAATCCGGTTTGACGTTGCAGAAAAGAGAAATCTTCTTCAGTACATCCGGCGGCAGTGTACCGTCACATCTGGCAATAATGATGTTGGGGCGTACGCCGGCAACCTGCAGTTCCTTCACGGAATGCTGGGTCGGCTTTGACTTGTATTCATCTGAGCCGGGGATGAACGGCACCAGAGTCACATGCAGGAAGCAGCAGTCTTCCGGTCTTTCAATGGAGATCTGACGGATGGCTTCAATGAACGGCTGAGATTCAATGTCGCCGACTGTACCGCCGATTTCCGTAATAACAATATCCGCCCCTGCTTTTTCACCGACAGAGTAGATGAAACGTTTGATCTCATTGGTGATATGAGGAATAATCTGAACGGTTTCTCCCAGGTACTCTCCCTTTCTTTCCTTCTGCAGGACATTCCAGTATACCTTTCCGGTTGTCAGGTTGGAGAACTTGTTCAGGTTCTCATCAATGAAACGCTCATAATGGCCCAGGTCAAGATCAGTCTCTGCACCATCATCCGTCACGAACACTTCACCATGCTGGTAAGGAGACATGGTACCGGGATCAACATTGATATAGGGATCCAGTTTCTGCGAAATCACCTTGAATCCCCTCTGCTTCAGCAGTCTTCCCAGAGAAGCCGCTGTAATACCCTTGCCAAGTCCTGATACAACACCGCCTGTCACAAATATATACTTCGTCATCTTCCTCACTCCCATTTCTTTCAAAACATAATAAAAGGCACTAAAATCAAACGGGATATGGAAATATGCCGTTTTTTTTTAATGCCTTTTCAACAACGTTGAAATCATAACACTGCTGTTATTCCTTCGCAACGTCTTTTTCAAAATCGTTTTCATTTTC
>ONOV01000081.1 GCA_900319505.1 uncultured Erysipelotrichaceae bacterium | reverse complement strand
CTGCTGGGCGGCAGCGGCTGCTGCGGCTTCGGCGGCTGCTTTTGCCGCAGCTTCCTGGCGGGCTTTTTCTTCCGCTTCTGCCTGAGCCTGCGCCTGGGCAGTATCAATGCTTGTGATGACGGAACCTGCATAGTTCATATTCAGAGAAACTTCCGAGTAGTCGCTGGAAAGCTGGGCTGCCTGTTCTTCATAAGCCTGTTCAATGGTCTGGGCTTCATACTGGGCCGCAATGACATCTTCCTGTTTGGTGGAAAGATCAGCCTGATCCTGTTCGACCTGGGCTTTGGCATTTTTCAGATCATTTTCAGCCTGGGTCAGTTCATTCATGGTGTTATTGCTGTACTGGGTGATGTCGGACAGGCCTTTGGCGATGCGGATGAGTTCTTCAAAGGACTTTGCGCCCATCAGAACATCAATGACCTTGCTCAGGCGCATGGTGGATTGGGAGCTTGAGATCTGGGTTTCGACCTTGGCCTGCAGATCGGCCACATTGGCTTCCAGATCCGCAATCTGGCTGTTCAGACCGCTGATCTCAGATTCCAGGTCAGCGATCTGGGAACTGAGATCATCAATCTGGGTCTGATAATCCGCTATTTTTGTCTTATACGTATCAATATCCGCACTGATTTCATCTTTCTTCGCATCGATCTCCTTGAGCTTCTTTGCCAGGGAAGCGGATTGGGAAGACATATAGTTATAAAAAGCTTCACAGCTGTCGGAAAGGGCAGCCGAAGTATCGGTGCAGTGCTTTGTCCAGTAATCTGTGTCGCTGTAATCTTCATCTGCCTGGATATGAACCGGCATCAGGGAAGCAGTGATCAGCAGGGATGTCACAATCGAAAGTGTTTTTCTGTACTTCATAGTTTTTTTCCTGTGTGCCCGTATTATAGCACGGGCACACAGGGCCGAAAGGAAAATCGGCGGATGTGACGATGTGTGTGAAGTCTGTTACAATGAAGACAGCAGAGGAAAAAGAAGATACGCATGTATCTGGAAATACAGAAGTACTATGAAGAATAAACAGTTAAGAAAAAAAGGCGTTCATGTCAGTCAGGGCGAATCAGCCCTGGATGCGATCCGCAATTCCATCCCCCACTGGATTCACCATACGGTCAAGGATGAACATTATATGGGCGGGGTGAAATACCTGCCGGAATGTGAATGTTCGGAATGCGGCTATGTCTCAAGGATGGAACATCCGGTATGTCCTCACTGCGGTGCAAAAATGCATCAGCTGGATTCATGAAGAGAACGTGCATTGCCATTGATCTCAAATCGTTCTATGCTTCGGCAGAATGCCAGGAAAGAGGACTGGATCCTCTGGATGCCTGTCTTGTCGTAGCAGATGAAGAAAGAACAGATAAGACCATCTGCCTGGCGGTTTCTCCTGCTTTGAAGTCTTTCGGCATCAGGGGAAGGCCCAGGCTTTTTGAAGTGAAGAGAGAAGTGAAAAAAATCAATGCGCAGCGGCGCAGGAAGTATGGAAAGCCGATGGAGGGCATGAGTGCCTCCCTTGCCATGCTGCAGAAACATCCTGAACTGGAACTTGCCTTTACCGCAGCCATACCGCAGATGGCGCTGTACATGCAGTACAGCCGCAGGATCTATGAAATCTACCTGCGCTTTGTAGCCCCGGAAGATATCTTTGTCTATTCCATTGATGAAGTATTCATTGACGCTACCTCCTACCTGCATGCCTATGACAATGATGCTCTGCGTTTTACTAATCTGCTTGTCCATACCGTTCTGGCGGAAACCGGCATCACCGCAACCGCCGGCATCGCCCCTAATCTGTATCTTGCCAAAGTAGCCATGGACATTGAAGCCAAGCACATGAAACCCGATCAATACGGAGCGCGTATTGCCGTTATGGATGAAATGTCATACCGTTACCGGCTGTGGGAACATCAGCCGCTGACGGATTTCTGGCGCATCGGCCGCGGCACGGCAAAACGACTTGCGGGACTTGGCATTCATACCATGGGTGATCTGGCCGAACATTCTTTCAATGACCAGAAAGCCCTGTATGAAGCCTTCGGTGTGAATGCGGAGCTTCTGATTGATCACGCCTGGGGGTATGAACCCACTCTGATTTCTGACATCCAGCACTATGAACCGCTGTCTTCTTCTCTTTCTGTCGGTCAGGTACTGCCCAGTGCCTATACGAAAGAAGAAGGAGCGCTGATTGTGCGGGAGATGGCGGATTCTCTGTCATTTCAGCTGGTAGATAAAGGACTGGTCACAGATCACGTGAACCTGTATATCGGGTTTGACGGGGATATGGTCAGGGATCCTTCGTATGAAGGAGGGCTGTATCGTGACTTCTATGGCCGCCTCATGCCTCAGCCGGTCAATGGCTCTGCCTCTCTTACCTTCGGTCTGAATGCATCAGAAGTGCTGATGAAGACATTTATGGAAATTTATGAAAGGATTGTACCGGACAAGGCCCTGGTGCGCCGGGTGAATCTGGCAGCTTCAACCGCAAAGGAAGGGGAGAAGCATCAAATGGTGCAGATGAATCTTTTTGAAACAGAAGAAAAAGTCAGAGAAGAAGAGAAGATGCGGGAAAGGGCGAAGAAAGAGGAAAAGGCGCAGAAGGCGATTCTTGTTCTCAGGCAGAAGTATGGGGCGGAAGCGGTGATCCGCGGTATGGACAAACAGAAGAAAGCAACGGCCATTGCCCGCAGCAGACAGATCGGAGGACACCGCAGGTGAAAGACTTTCCCTATGATAATATTGTCCATCTTTCTGAACCTGAACTGATCCGTCCCCGCATGTCACGCTCCCGCCGGGCAGCCCAGTTCAAGCCCTTTGCGGCTCTGCAGGGATTTGAAGAAATGATTGCCGAAAGCAGCCGTGAGAAAAAAGAGAAGAAAGAACTGAGCGAAGCAGAGAGAGAAGAACTGGATGAAAAACTGCAGTTTCTTCATCATCATCCTGATAAAAGTCCGGCGCTGACCGTTGTTTTTGAAACAGACGAAGGAGAAAAGCAGATCCGCGGAACACTTGTGAAACTGGATCTCTCCATGGGAATGATGAAAGTAGGCGCGCAGCGCATTGCCATCCGTACGATTCGGAAAATTGAAATCATGGAAAACCTTGATTCTTCCTATACAAAAAACGGGTAATCATGATAAACTGAACAGAGTAAAAAAGGAGGCATTCATTTGAGCAAGGAAGATACCATCCGCATTGAAGGGGTTGTCGAAGAAGTCGTGCCGAATGCATTTCAGGTCAAGCTTGAAAACGGTCATGTCATTCGAGCTACGCTTGCCGGTAAACTGAGAATTCATCATATCCGTATTCTCCCGGGAGACCGTGTTACCGTTGAGCTTTCACCGTACGACCTGAACAACGGCAGAATTACATACAGATACAGATAAAAGGCAGGCATGACGGAAACCTGCTTTTTTTCATGAGGGAAATATGAAAGTAACTTATTATTACGTAAGACATGGGGAAACCCTGTTCAATCTGCTGGGCAGACTGCAGGGGCAGTGTGATGCGCCGCTGACAGAGAAAGGCATTGCCCAGGCGGAAAATACCGCATCTGCCTTGAGAAAGGTGCCGTTTTCAGCCATTTATTCTTCGACAAGTGAAAGAGCCATGAATACGGCGGAAATCATGGCTGCGCCGCATCATCTGGAAGTGAATGGACTGAAACAGCTGAAGGAGTTCAGTTTCGGCCGGCTGGATGGAGGCTATTACAGCGACAACCGCAGAGAGCTGCTGGCACATAACCATACGGATGACTGGCATGATGTGGGCGGGGAGGACCTGAATGATTTCAGCAAAAGGCTGAAAGAAGCCTTTGCCATCATGAACGCAGATGCCAGAGACGGCGATACGGTTCTGATTGTTTCGCATGGTGCCTTTTTCGGGCATCTTGTCCAGGTGCTCTTCCATGATGAAAGCTATATTGCCAGAATCAGTGAAGACAGAAATGCAAAGCTGCTGGCCATCGGCAATTGCGAGATTGCCCGCTTTACTTTTGAAGACGGTGTTTTCAAGGATTTTATCCGACCATGCAGTGCAGATGCCTTCCGGAAGGAACATCATAAGCATGTGCAGTTCTATTATGTCAGACACGGCGAAACCATCTTCAACCAGCAGTCCATCTGCCAGGGCAGATGCGATTCACCGCTGAGTGAAAGAGGCATTGAACAGGTAAAAGCAACCGCCGAAGCGCTGAAGGATGTTCCTTTTACCAAAGCCTACAGTTCCACTGCAGAGCGGGCACTGGATACTTCAGAAATCATCCTGCAGTACCATCACTTGAAAGCAAGACGCGAAAAACGGTTAAGAGAAGTGTTCTTCGGTACATATGACGGCATTTACTTTGAACCGCTGCATAATGTCTATGATCTGATTCATAAGACGGAGGACTGGTCGCCTTACGGCGGAGAAAGTCCGGATGAGATTTCCAAGCGCATTCACGATGTGCTGCGGGATATTGCGGATGAAGCCGAGGATGGTGATGTGATCCTGCTGACTGCCCATGCCCTGCTGTACCGGTGCATTCTGCGTTTCTTTTTTCGGGAATATGGGAAAACATACCATGGACCGCTGACGTCCCATGGCCAGGCGGATGCGCCCAATGCCGGTATTTTCCCCTTTATCTATGATGATGGCACATTTTCAAAACAGAGTTATATGATAGACAGTGAAACATTCAGAAAGGAGTATGTAAAATGAGTCGGATTGCAGTACTGGAATCATTAGGAATCAGTGAAGCTTTATTAAAAGAGAAGGAAGCGCCTTTCATCGCCAAAGGACATACCTTTGTGCATTATGAAAAAACCGGTGATCAGGCGGCATTGAAGAAGGAGATTGAGGGGTGTGATGCGGTGATTCTTGCCAATATGCCCTTTGGCGATGAAGTCATTTCATCCAGCAGCAGCCTGAAGTACATTGATGTCGGCTTTACCGGAGTGGATCATATCGGTCTTAAGGCATGCAGGGAAAAGGGAATTCATGTCTCCAATGCCAGCGGCTATGCCACGGAAGGCGTGGCGGAACTGGCCCTGGCAGGAGCACTGTCCTTTGCCCGTGATACCCATAAAGCCGAAGAAAGAACCAGAAACGGCCAGGATAAAAAAGGATTAAGAGCGTTTGAGCTCAAAGGAAAGATGGCCGGTATTGTCGGCCTTGGCAAGATCGGAACCAGAACGGCTGAGCTGTTCCATGCCTTAGGCTGTACAGTTCTTGCCCACAGCAGACATATCCATGAAAATGTGCCTGCCTATGTGGAACAGACCTCTCTTGAAGCTGTATTGAAAGAAAGCGACTTTGTCATCCTGACGTGTCCATTGACCGATGAGACAAGGCATATGATCGATGATAAGGCACTGGCATCCATGAAGAACAGTGCCTGCCTCATCAATATGGCTAGAGGCGGTGTCGTGGACAGCGATGCCTTGTGTGATGCTTTGGAGGCACATGAGATTGCCGGGGCTGTACTGGATGTATTTGATCAGGAACCGCCGTTAAAGGACTGCCGTCTTTTACATGAGGATCATGTCATCCTGACGCCGCATATCGGATTCTTTACCGAAGAAGCGATGCGGATCCGGGCGGATATCATATTTGACAACCTTGCGCAGTGGCTGAACGGCACCATTGCCAACCAGGTTCTCTGATGCGTGATCTTTCGCTGTTTCAAAAAGCTTTGAAAGAACAGCTGGGGCAGGAATATGAAGCGTATGAAGAAGCCATGAAACAGCCTGCTGTACATGGCCTGAAGGTCAATACGCTGAAAGTGACGGCTGAGAAGCTGAAAGAGATCCTGCCGGGAATGGAAGAGGCTGTTCCATGGGGATATGACGGGTATTATCTTGATCCTTCACAGCACGTCGGCAGTGATCCTTATGCCTATGCCGGCCTGTTCTACCAGCAGGAGCCTTCTGCGATGCTGCCGGGGGCAGTCCTGCCGGTCAAAGCAAATGAGCGGGTGCTGGACTTATGTGCGGCCCCGGGCGGCAAATCCATTACCATTGCCTGTAAACTGAATCATACCGGTCTATTGTGGGCGAATGATATTTCTGTCTCTAGAGCACAGACAATGCTGAGGAATCTCGAACGGTGCGGGGCTGATCATGCCGTGGTCAGTGCGGAAAAGCCTGAGAAGCTGGCGGATGCACTGCCGGAGTATTTTGATGCCGTGCTTGTAGATGGACCGTGCTCCGGGGAAGGGATGTTCCGCAAAGAACCGGCGCTGAAAAAAGACTGGGAAGAAAAAGGACCGGCTTATTATGCCCCACTGCAGAGAGAAATTCTTTCACAGGCAGTGAAAATGGTAAAGCCGGGCGGCTGTCTTGAGTATTCGACCTGTACATTCTCTTCCCTGGAAGATGAAGAGAATGTACAGTGGCTTCTGCACACTTATCCTGCCTTTCATCTGATGCCTTTAGAGCAGTATCCCGGGTTTGTGGATACCGGACATGGGATGAAGCTCTATCCCCACCGTATCAAAGGGGAAGGACACTTTACGGTTCTGCTGCAGAAGGAAGGGGAGAAAAGTGAAAATCCCGTCCTTCCTGCCGTAACATTTACAAAGAACGGCATCACATATGCAGGACACGGGACAGTGCGCACCTATGGCACAAAGACCGTGTGCAATGTGTATGAAAACAGTACTGATGGTCTGCGCATTCTGCGCAATGGTCTGTTATTGGGTGAGACAGAAAAAGGAAGGTTTACACCTTCCCAGGCAATGGCCATGGCGGGATGTACATGCAGCAGCGTTCATCTGGACCATGATGATATACGGATCATGAAGTATCTGAAGGGAGAAACCATTAATCTGAAAGATCAGATTGTGCGTGACGGCTGGTGTCTGATCCATGTCGGCATGTGGCCGCTTGGCTTTGGCATGGTGAAGAAAGGCGTATGCAAGAATAAACTGCAGCGCAGCTGGATTATCCACTAACGGGAAAGGGTAAAGCCCTTTCCTTTTACTTCGGTGACCCTGGAGATGACCAGGAAAGCTTCCGGATCAATTTCATGTATTCTTTTTTCAAGACGCGGCAGTTCACGGTTGTTGAGAATCGTCAGAATGATTTCACCGCTGTTCAGGGAATAGCCGCCGCGGGATTCGATCAGGGTCAGGCCTCTGTCGATATCATCCAGGATGGCCGTCCTGATTTCTTCGGTATGTCCGGACATGACTTTGACTTCCGTACGGCTGGAGCCCATCATCAGCATTCTGTCCAGCACGGCAGTATAGATCAGCACAATCAGAATGCCCCAGAGAACGGTTTCAGCCGGCTTGAGAATAGCCTGAAAGAAGAGAATGAGCGTATCGAAAAGGTTCATGGTAACAGAAACTGGAAAGCCGAAAAGCTTATGCAGAATCAGCGGGGGAATATCCATTCCGCCGGTAGAAGAACCGGTCCGGATGACAAGGCCCAGTGCAATCCCGATGCCCAGTCCTGAATAGACAGCATTAAGAACCAGCGAATCGCTCAGGACAATGCCTTTGCACAATGTGTCCAGAATCCCCAGAAAAACAGGATAAGTAAAGGTAGAAACAATAGTAGTGACAGCGAATTTCCAGCCCAGTACCATCCAGCCAAGCACCAGCATACAGGCATTGAAAAACAGCACAAACAGCCATACCGGCATGCCGGTAAAATGATGGACGACAAGGGCAATGCCGGTCGTACCGCCGGTAATCAGGCCGGCCGGTTCCAGAAACAGAGAGATGGCCGCAGCATAGATCAGGTTGCTGAAAAGAATAATCAGAATATGTTTTGCACTCTTTTTCATATTATTTACTCCACCTGCCCATTATAATAGTTTCATGGATCTGATACACGAGCTTGAAGCATATACACCCTGCAATGAGCAGGAAGAGAGGGACAGAGAAGAGATTCTGTACCGTCTGAAACATGAAGATGTCTATACAAGGGACAATAAAGGAGCGCATCTGAGCAGTTCGGCCTGGGTGCTGAATCAGGATCGCACTAAGGTACTGATGTGCTGGCATAACATCTACCATTCCTGGAGCTGGCTTGGCGGACACGCGGATGGAGACCGGGATTTACGGCATGTTGCGCTGAAAGAGGTCAGGGAAGAAAGCGGCCTTTCAGATGTCAGTATGATCAAGCCGGATCTCTTCTCTATTGAAATACTGACGGTTGACGGTCATATCAAGCATGGCCATTATGTGTCTTCTCATCTTCATCTGAATGTGACGTATCTCCTGCAGGCAGATGATCAGGAACCATTGCAGAGCAAGCCGGATGAAAACAGCGGGGTGAAGTGGTTCACGCCGGAAGAAGCACTTGAAGCCAGCAGTGAGCCGTGGTTTGTGGAACATGTTTATCGCAAACTGATTGCCAAGACAGAAAAAATGTGTCTGTGATCATCAGATCACAGACACATTTTCAATTGGTTCAGTCGTTTTCTTCCGCCTGTACGGAAGTAATGGCAATGACACCGACAATATCCTGCCAATAGCAGCCTCTGGACAGGTCGTTGACCGGCTTGGCAATGCCCTGCAGCATCGGGCCATAGGCTTCTGCCTTGGCTAAACGCTGGACAAGCTTGTAGCCGACGTTGCCGCCATCGAGGTTCGGGAAGATCAGCACATTGGCGTGTCCGGCAACTGGAGAACCAGGTGCTTTCTTGGCAGCTACTTCCGGTACGATCGCCGCATCTGCCTGCAGTTCACCATCGCATACAAGATCCGGATAATCATGGTGGGCAATCTCAACTGCCTTGACAACCTTATCTACCAGCGCATGCTTGGCACTGCCTTTGGTGGAATGGGAAAGGAAAGCAACTTTCGGTTCTGCCTTGACCAGGAACTTGAAGCTCTTGGCACTGTCAGCTGCGATATCAGCCAGCTGCTGGCTGTCCGGATCCTGGTTGAGGCCGCAGTCCGCAAAGACAAATACGCCGTTTTCACCATATTCGCAGTTCGGTACATCCATGACGAAGAAGCCGGATACCAGTTTTGCGCCAGGTGCTGTCTTGAGAATCTGCAGGGCAGGTCTCAGCGTGTTGGCGGTAGAATGGCAGGCACCGGAGACCAGGCCATCCGCATCATTTTCCTTCAGCATCATGACACCGAATGTTGTCTTATCAGCCAGGAGTGTTTCTCTTGCCTTTTCGATGGTCATGCCTTTCTTCTTGCGCAGTTCGGTAAATACTTCCGCGTAATGTTCGAATTTATCGCAGTGCTGCGGATCAACAATCTTCACTTTGGAAAGATCCAGACCATACTTCTTTTCATCCGCATGAATGACTTCCGGATCGCCTAACAGAATCAGATCTGCCAGATTTTCCCTGATCGCTTCATCCGCAGCTCTTAAGACACGCTCATCTTCACTTTCAGGCAGAACAATAGTCTTTCTGACTTTTCTTGCCTGTTCTTTAATTTCCTCAATAAAGGACATGATATATACACCTCTTTCCTTGAATCACGTTGAATATATTATAAAGTCAGCAAATCTGCAGGAACAACTTTGCAGAAATGACACTATACACAAAAAATGATCGATGCCCGGGGGCAGTCGATCATTTCAAATGCCTTTGCAGACTCAGTTTGCTTCAGCAGAAGCTGTTGCTTCAGTCTCGAGGAACGGTGTAGCACCGGACTCGATATCAGCAGCCGGCTTCAGAATGAGCGGAGCCTCTTCCAGATGCAGGTTGTCGAAGACAACAGCATTTGTGCCGCCTTCTGTAGTGTATTCAACAGTCATGCCTTTTTCAGCATACTCAGCAGCTTCAGACTCATCAACGTTCTTGTTGACAGTCAGGACAGCACCGTCATCCAGGCCGTCCTGTGCATAGTTCTCGCCCTTGTCATCAGAACCATTGAGGTAGAAGTAGAGCTCAGTCACCTTTTCACCAGTCTTGTTGGTAACAGTGTAAGTTCCGCTTGTGGCAGGTGCTTCTGTTGCTTCTGCAGTAGCAGCAGCGGAAGAAGCAGCGGCAGAGCTCTTTGTATTAGTTGTGGAGCTTGCAGAGCCGCATGCGGCCAGTCCTGCAGCTAATGCCAGAGCTGCAGCAGACTTCAGAAATTTATTCATAGTTGTTTTCTCTCCTTTTCCCGGCATCCCGGGCGTATGATAAACCTATCATGAAAAGGGCAAAGTTACAATACATAACCTTTCACAGAATTGACACAATTCCGCTGCGATCAAGATATTTCAGAAAGAGGGACAAATGTCATTTTATGAGGGCGTGAGATTTGCTACAATGTGCTTGTTGTAAGAGGTTACAAAATAAAATGGATATTGAAAAGAGATACCAGCAGTGGTGCGAAAAACT
>ONOV01000082.1 GCA_900319505.1 uncultured Erysipelotrichaceae bacterium | reverse complement strand
CACAAAAAAGCTTTGTTTTTCCCTTCTTATGCAGGTATCATAGAAGCTATTGGGGGCTTTATGGAAGAACGTGAAAAGCTGAGTTCCAGGCTTGGATTTATACTGCTTTCAGCCGGCTGTGCAATCGGAATCGGCAATGTCTGGCGGTTTCCGTATATCTGCGGACAGTACGGCGGAGGTATTTTTGTTTTGATTTATCTTGGGTGTCTTTTGCTGTTAGGCATTCCGGTACTAACCATGGAATATGCGGTAGGCAGAGCCGGGCAGAGAAGTATTCTGCCGGCGATGAAGAAGCTGGAAAAACCGGGGACGAAGTGGCATCTCTGGGGCTATCCGGCAATGGTCGGCAATTATGTGCTGCTGTTTTTCTATTCGGTTGTATCCGGATGGATTCTCTACTATACCGTACGGATGGCTTCCGGTGCTTTTACTGGAACAAAAGAGGAAGTGACGCGGGCAGCAGCAGATACATATACACATATGATGGCTTCGCCGCAGATTCTTTTGATCTGTATGGTGCTGGTAATGGCTGTGACAGCGGCGGTCTGTTCCCGTGGACTTGTGAAGAGTGTTGAAAAGGTCACGAAGGTTGTGATGATTCTGCTGTTAGTGTTCATGGTAGTGCTCGGCATCCGCTCTTTGACCCTGCAGGGGGCCGGGGCAGGTCTGTCTTTCTATCTGAAACCGAGTCTTTCGAGAGTAAAGAAAGCGGGATTATTCAATGCCATCTATGCCGCACTCAACCAGAGTTTCTTTACGCTGAGCGTCGGTATGGGCGGCATGGAGATTTGCGGCAGCTATATCGGTAAGGAAAAATCACTGCGCAATGAAGCGGTGATTGTAACGGCACTGGATACCTTTGTGGCGATTGTGGCGGGCATGATTGTCTTTCCGGCCTGTTTTGCCTTCGGAGTAAAACCGGATGCGGGTCCGAGTCTCATCTTCCGCACGCTGCCGCCGGTCTTTGCCAGCATGCCGCTTGGCCGATTCTGGGGCACGCTGTTCTTTCTGTTTCTGTTATGTGCAGCCATGTCAACCATGATCGGTGTATTTGAAAACTGCCAGGCATTCCTGATGGATCTCAAAGGCATGAAGCGCAGTAAAGCAGGTCTCATCAATGGCCTGATCATCACACTTGGGGCAGTACCGGTCGCACTTGGCTTTAATGTATGGCATGTTCTGTCACCGTTGAAAACCGGCAATACCGTCATGGATCTTGATGACTTTATTGTGACCAATCTTATTCTGCCGATCGGTTCGTTTATCATTGCCATGTTCTGTACACATGAAAAAGGCTGGGGCTATGCGTCCTTTGTCAAAGAAGCGGATGAAGGGAGCGGCCTGAAAGTCGGTACGAAGCTGAAGTGGTATTACAAGTGGTTTGTACCGGCCTTAACGCTGTTCTTGTTAAGTTATGGGCTGTATGCCTATTTTGCCTGAGTCAGGAAACTGGCTCTTTTTTCTGTTTTGACTTGCTGTGATACATAAGCTAGTCTGAAAGAAAAGGAAGGTAATTATATGAATCATACAAGTGACTTAGAACAGGATACGGTTGAAGAGATTGAGATTGCGTGCGGCAGCCGGGATGTAAAGCTGATTGGAACAGAGGAAGAAGATGTTCTTGTGGAAGCTGAGCCTGAAATGAAACAGTATGTGAGAAATAAAATACTGCATCTGGATGAAAATACGCCGGCACATGCGGCAGCAGGCATTCTTTTTGCGTATGAAGAGGAACGGCATGTGACGGTACATGTGCCGGATGGCGTTCACAGGATAGTCGCCCATACGGCAGCTGGTACAGTGGAAATGAAGGGGATCAGTGCGGATACGGTTACAATCATAACAGCCTCAGGTGATGTAAGAGGTGATACTTCAGCCCGGCATCTTGAGATACAGACGGCTTCCGGGGATGGAAATCTACAGCTGGATGGGGTGAAGCAGGTTCAATACAGCGGTGTGTCAGGCGATGTGAAGCTGAAGGGCTATGGCTTTGAAACAGCTGAAATCCGTACGGTTTCGGGTGATGTGACGGATGAAACAGAGCAGCCGTATGTCTCTCTGCAGGTGGACACGGTTTCAGGCGATGTGAGGATCCGCAAAGCTGCAGTAGATCTTTCCTGCCGTACTCTGAATGGTGAAATCAGATGTGATGCGGACAGGATACAGGGGCAGAACAGGACGGATGTGCATACGTTAACAGGTGATCTTTCCGTATATTTCTGAAAGAAATTACAAGATGTAAATAAATAATTGCAATTTTCGGAAAACAGTTTCATCAAAGCCTTTTCTTTCTGATATCATAAAAAGCACACAAAAAAGCAGAAAGAGAGGCTTTTTATGATGAAAGGAAAGAAGTTTGATCGACGCAGACTCTATGAGTCATTAGAAGAAAAGGACAGCTGCGGCATCGGTGCAGTTGTCAATATTGACGGCCATCAGGACTATCGTACGCTGGATGATGCGCTGCATATTGTAGAAAAGCTGGAGCACAGAGCAGGCAAAGACGCAACCGGTAAAGTAGGGGACGGGGTCGGCATCCTCACCCAGGTGCCCCATGCCTTCTTCAAACAGGCGGCGGCTGAAGCCGGCATTGCGCTGAAGGAAGAGCGGGATTACGGCATTGGCATGTTCTTTCTGCCGCAGGATACAATGAAGCGTACGTTTGCCATGCGGATGATGGAAGTCATTACCGCAAAAGAGGGACTGAAGTTCCTTGGCTGGCGTACAGTGCCGGTGCATCCGGAAATTCTAGGTGAACCGGCGCGCAACTGCATGCCATGTATCATGCAGTGTTTCATTGAGCGTCCTTCAGACTGCGAGAAAGGCATCGACTTTGACCGCAGGCTTTATGTCGTACGGCGTGAATTCGAGCAGTCTTCTGATGATACTTATATCTGTTCCCTGTCCTCCCGGACGATTGTCTATAAGGGCATGTTTCTGGTGAAACAGCTGCGCCGCTTCTATGATGATCTGCAGAGCAAAGAGTATCATACGGCCATTGCCATTGTGCATTCCCGTTTTTCCACCAATACATCTCCTTCCTGGAACCGTGCCCATCCCTACCGCATGATTGCCCATAATGGTGAAATCAACACCATCCGCGGCAACATCGACCGTATGCTGGCCCGTGAAGAAACCATGACTTCACCGAACATGGAAAAGGATATCGACAAGATCTTCCCGGTCATCAACAGCGGCGGATCTGATTCTGCCATGCTGGATAACACTCTTGAATTTCTGTATATGAACGGCATGGAACTGCCGCTGGCCATGATGGTTCTGATTCCTGAGCCATGGAAAAACAACCGCTTCATGAGCCAGGCCAGAAAAGACTTCTACCATTACTATGCCACTATGATGGAACCGTGGGACGGTCCTGCCGCGATTCTGTTCTCTGACGGTGACGTGGTCGGGGCGACGCTGGACCGCAATGGTTTGCGTCCTTCCCGCTATTACATCACGGATGACGGCCGGGTGATTCTTTCCTCAGAAGTCGGTGCTCTGGAGATCCCGGGCAGCCATATTGTCCGCAAGGCAAGACTGGAACCGGGCCGCATGCTGGCAGTGGATACCCGTAAGAAGAAGATCATTTCCGATGGTGAGCTGAAGAAGCACTATGCCCTCAATCAGCCCTATGGTGAATGGCTCGATCAGAATCTGCTGCATCTGGAAGATCTGAAGATCCCGAATCAGAAGATTCCGGTCTCCTCCCAGCCGGTGCGTGACAAGCTCTATAAGGTATTCGGCTATTCATATGAGGATGTCAGTGAGGAAATTCTGCCGATGGCACTCAACGGCCTGGAGCCGACGATGTCCATGGGCCATGATGTGCCGTTAGCCGTGCTGGACAAGCGGGAACAGAATCTGTTCAACTACTTCAAGCAGCAGTTTGCCCAGGTAACCAATCCGCCGATTGACTCTCTGCGTGAAAAGATTGTGACAGATACCACGGTCTATATCGGTTCCGATGGCGATCTGCTCAATGAAAAGGGTGAAAACTGCACCGTTCTTGAAATCAACAATCCGATCCTTTCTGATGTTGATATCATGAAGATCCGTCATCTCGATCAGCCTGGTTTCCATACTGCCTCTGTCTCTCTGCTTTACTATAAGAACACCAGCCTTGCCAAAGCCCTGCATCAGCTCAACATCACAGTTGACCGGGCAGTATCCAATGGGGCCAATATTGTCATTCTGAGTGATCGCGGCGTGGATGAAAATCATGTGCCGATCCCCAGCCTGCTGGCTGTCTCTTCGGTTGAACAGCATCTGGTTGAAACACGTAAGAGAACGGCTGTTTCGCTGATTCTTGAATCAGCGGAACCGCGTGATGTTCATCAGGCAGCGGCTCTGCTTGGCTTTGGTGCCCGGGCAGTCAATCCTTATCTGGCCCATGAATGTATCGGGGAACTGATCAGTCTTGGCATTCTCGATAAGGATTATCATACGGCGATTGAGGATTATGATAAGGCCTTGCTCAAAGGCGTGGTGCGCATTGCTGCCAAGATGGGTATTTCCACGCTGCAGTCCTATCAGTCTGCCCGTATCTTTGAGGCTGTCGGCCTTTCCCATGATGTAATCGACCAGTACTTTACCGGTACGGTATCAAGAGTCGGCGGCATCGGCATCAAGGAAATTGAAGCAGATGTAGCTGCCCGTCATAACAAGGCATTTGATCCGCTGGGACTCGGTGAAGATACTACTCTGGATTCGGTCGGCTTCCATGCCCTGCGTTCCGGTAGAGATAAGGAAGATCATCTCTACAGCCCGGAAGCGATCATCAATCTTCAGCAGGCAGTGCAGAGAGGCAGCTATGAACAGTTCAAGGCCTACAGTGATCTGATCACCCGGAGGGACCGTCTGTTTACACTGCGTTCTCTGATGGAATTCAATCCTCAGAATAAGCCGATTCCGATTGAGGAAACAGAATCCGTTGAAAGCATTGTCAAGCGCTTCAAGACAGGTGCCATGAGTTATGGCGCTATTTCAAAGGAAGCGCATGAAACGCTGGCTATTGCCATGAATACCCTCGGCGCTGCCAGTAATACTGGTGAAGGCGGTGAAGATCCAGTACGTTATGGTACGATCCGCAATTCCGCAATCAAGCAGGTAGCTTCCGGCCGTTTCGGTGTAACTTCTGCCTATCTGAACAGTGCCCGTGAGATTCAGATCAAGATGGCACAGGGCGCCAAGCCTGGTGAAGGCGGCAATCTGCCGGGCCGCAAGGTCTATCCATGGGTTGCGGCAACCCGATTTGCGACCCCGGGTGTTTCTCTGATTTCCCCGCCGCCGCATCATGATATTTATTCCATCGAAGATCTGGCTGAATTGATCTATGATCTGAAGAATGCCAATAAAGATGCCCGTATTTCCGTCAAGCTTGTTTCTGAAGCAGGGGTTGGTACAATTGCCTCGGGCGTTGCCAAGGCAGGTGCCCAGGTCATTCTGATTTCCGGGTATGACGGCGGTACCGGTGCAGCCCCGGGCTCTTCGATCCATCATGCCGGTCTGCCCTGGGAGCTTGGCATTTCGGAAGCGCATCAGAGTCTTTCCGCCAATGGCCTGCGCAACCGTGTCAGACTGGAGACAGACGGCAAGCTGATGACCGGAAGAGATGTGGCGATTGCGGCTCTGCTTGGGGCTGAGGAATTCAGCTTTGCGACCGCACCGCTTGTCTGCATGGGATGTCTGATGATGCGGGTGTGTTCCAAGGATACGTGTCCGGTCGGCATTGCGACCCAGAATGAACAGCTGCGTAAGAGATTCCATGGCAAGCCGGAATATGTCATGCGTTTCATGCAGTACATTGCCCAGGAGTTAAGAGAGATCATGGCTTCCCTGGGCTTCCATACCGTGGAAGAGATGGTCGGCAGAACCGACTGTCTGAAGAAGCGGGAGGATCTCAGCGGCAGAGCTGCAGCTGTGGATCTTTCTGAGATTCTTGATACGACCTATGCCGGAAAACCGCATGAACACTTTGAGCCGTCTCATGTCTATGACTTCCATCTGGAAAAGACAGTGGATGAGAAAGTGCTTCTGCCGACCTTCCGTCCTGAATTCAGTAAGAAGGCGGAAGATGTTGTACCGCAGTCTGTTTCTCTTCATGTTTCAAGTACGGACCGTGCCCTTGGTTCAATCCTTGGCTCAGCCATTACCAGAACCTATGGAAACAGCCTGAAGGATGATACTTTTACCGTCAACTGCAATGGCGGCGGCGGACAGAGCTTCGGTGCATTCATCCCGAAGGGGCTGACGCTGCGATTGGAAGGAGATGCCAACGATGGCTTTGGCAAGGGACTTTCCGGCGGCAGGCTTGTGGTGGTTCCGCCTGAAGATGTGCCGTTCAAAGCCAGTGAAAACATCATCATCGGCAATGTTGCCCTGTATGGTGCGGTCAGCGGTACAGCCTATGTATGCGGGACAGCCGGTGAGCGTTTCTGTGTACGTAATTCCGGTGCGACCGCGGTGGCGGAAGGATGCGGCGACCATGGCCTTGAGTATATGACCGGCGGCCGGGCGGTGATCCTGGGCATGACCGGCAAGAACTTTGCGGCCGGCATGTCGGGCGGTACAGCTTATGTACTGGACAGCGACCATACGCTGTATCTGCGCATCAATAAAGACATGGTTTCCATGAGTGAAGTGAAGGACAAGTATGATATTGCCGAACTCAGGGAGATCCTGGAAGACTATGAAAGAGCAACAGGCTCTGCCAGGGCCAAGGCAATCCTGGCCGACTTCAATGCCAGCCTGCCGTATTTCAAGAAGATTATTCCGCATGACTACCAGCATATGTTAACGGCGATCAGCCGTTATGAAGAACAGGGCATTTCCCATGATAATGCCGTCAAAGAGGCATTCCGGGAAATGACACAGGGATGAGGTGATACCATGGGAAAGACGACCGGATTTCTGGAGTATCAGAGAGAAGAAAACAATGAAATCAAGCCGGAAGAAAGGGTGAAGAATTTTGCCTGGTTCCGGGTTCCGTTAGGCAAAGAAGAAAGAGAGATGCAGGGAGCCCGCTGTATGAACTGCGGGGTTCCGTTCTGTCAGTCGGCCATGGTTCTGCATGGTATGGTGACAGGCTGTCCTCTGCATAATCTCATTCCGGAATGGAATGATCAGATCTATCATGGCCATTTCAGACATGCCCTCAGCCGTTTATGCAAGACCAATAACTTTCCGGAGTTTACCGGCAGAGTCTGTCCGGCCTTATGTGAAAAAGCCTGTACCAATGGCGAATACGGAGAGCCTGTCACCATCCGTGACAATGAGCTGTATCTGATTGAAAATGCTTTTAAAGAAGGCCTGATAAGGCCTTCCATCCCGGCGGTGCGCAGCGGACGCAGAGTAGCGGTGATCGGTTCAGGACCCAGCGGACTTGCGGCAGCGGACCAGCTCAATCACCGCGGCCATCTGGTTACGGTCTATGAAAGAGAAGAAGAACCGGGCGGTCTCTTGATGTATGGCATCCCCAATATGAAGCTGGATAAGGATGTTGTACGCAGAAGAGTTGCTTTGATGAAAAAAGAAGGCGTCAGGTTCAGGTGCGGTGTCAACGTCGGCAAAGACAAGGATATCACCCCGAAGTGGCTGGAAGAAAACTATGATGCCGTCATTCTTGCCTGCGGCAGTAAAAAGCCAAGGCCATTAGCTGCGGCTGATCCGGCCAAAGTCAAAGGCGTTTATTATGCGGTTGATTTTCTGACCAGTACGACCAAAGCCCTGATGCTGGCGGAAGACCGCACAGCCGCAGCATTGAAGAAACAGGGCGGCTTCATCAGTGCGGAAGGAAAGCACGTCGTGATTGTCGGCGGCGGTGATACGGGCAATGACTGCATCGGTACAAGCATCAGGGAAGGCTGTGCAAGTGTAACAGCGCTTGAAATGATGAAAGAAGCACCGCATGAAAGAGCGGCGGACAACCCCTGGCCGGAATGGCCTAAGGTTGTAAGGACCGATTATGGTCATGAAGAAGCCATTGCCTTATTCGGGCTTGATCCAAGAGTCTATGAAACGACAGTCAAACAGGTACAGACGGATGAAAAGGGCAATCTGAAAGCCGTGACAACCGTGAAGGTTAAGTTTGAAAACCGGAAGATGGTGGAAGTGGCAGGCAGTGAAAAGACCATGCCGTGTGAACTGTTGCTGATTGCGGCCGGATTCATCGGCTGTGAGGATTATGTCAGTGATGCTTTCGGACTCAAACGTACCGCCCGCGGTACGGTATCACTGGGCAGTGACAGTTATGAAACCGGCCATCCCAAGGTATTTACCGCCGGCGATATGCACCGCGGTCAGTCACTTGTTGTATGGGCGATTGCGGAAGGCAGAAACTGTGCTGCAGCAGTTGATACCTATCTGATGGGGTATACCGGGTTATAACAGGTACAAAGAGGGACAGTATCCCTCTTTTTTACACATGGCTGTACATGCATGAATGAACTCATCAGAGAAACCGGAAAGCACGAAACAGATCTGATGAACAAGAAACCAGTAAAAAACAATATTTCATAAAACACAATAAATAAAAGCATTTCATAGGAAACCAACAAACGAAAACGTTTTAGATGTGAAGAGAAACTGAAAAAAGAATGTATTTTATAAACAAAAACGGATAATGTCTTGTTTTTGACAGCTGAATGGGGATTGAAAGCGTTATGATGTTGGTGCAAGGTACGAAATTATTGCAGAAGTAATACAGAAAGAAAGGAGGATGGGCCAATGTCTGTGGTATCAAAAGATACGATTGATGGTATGGGAATGACAAAGGATGAAACCGGTCTTGTACTGCTGATCGGCGACCATCTCGGCTGGGAAGATGAAGGTAAGCATCTTTCTATTCTGAAGGATAAAATATCTTCATATATGAACTTTCTGCAGAGCGGGAAGTATAAGAAAATCTGTCAGGTGAAGAGCATTCGATCTTATATCATTGAAGTGCACTTCGTGAATGAAGTGCCGCGCAGTGCGGATCTGGCGCTTCAGAATGTACAGGATGCGTGTGCAGAGGAGAATATTTCACTGCGCTACTGCATTTCTCCACAGGCGGATCGGCGCATTCTCTGCTGAAGTCGAAAGATTTCAGCTTTTT
>ONOV01000068.1 GCA_900319505.1 uncultured Erysipelotrichaceae bacterium | reverse complement strand
CAGGATGCTTTTACTGCGGTTAATGGCAAAAATCTGAGGATAAAATCCGCAGTAATTAATCGCAGCGGAAAAATTCCAAAAAACTGTTTACAAAAACCTGTGAACGAGTATAATAAATATCGCTGATACGAGATGCCTCAATAGCTCAGTCGGCAGAGCACTTGGCTGTTAACCAGGGTGTCACAGGTTCGAGCCCTGTTTGAGGCGCCATCAAGGAATGATCGAAAGATTGTTCCTTTTTTTGCGTTTGTTCAGGGAGACGGGATTTTCTCTGCGTATAGAAAGAGCAGGAGGGAACCTGGATGAAGAAAGAAGTGTTTTTGAAGGAATTTGATCATCTGATGCGTGTCGAAGCAGAGAAGTGCGGGTGTATCGGATGTATGGCAATGTGCTGTGCCCGGGAAGGGCTGTATGAAAGGGAGACGGAGAGGCTTTATCAGAGATATCTTGCCGGGGACAGTGTGGAAGTGCTGGTGAAGGAAACGTGTGATGTACTAAGAAGGATAAAGAGCGGTTATGAAGAGGAGGTGGCCGGGTTTCTTTCGCAGGCGAAAGAAAGGCTCTTTCTCCATGTGGAAATGGGAGAAGCGGAAGAGGGGTATCCGTCCCAGCAGTTCTATGATATGAGAATACGCTACAGGATCATGTTAAGAGCGGGAGAGAGTCTGCTGTTGAACCGGCAGCTGGCTGAACATTATCATCTGCAGGCCATGGAGCTGTATCTTTCAGCCCTGCATAACAGTATGAAACTGTTTCCAGCGGTATGGAAGACAGCGGATCACGGCATGTATGTGGTGAAGGCGGAAGGATTGAAACATGGTGCGGGGGTGATGTTCTATCCCAGTTTCAGAGAAGAAGCGGAAAAGAGAATGCGGGGAGGCTATTATGTTCTGCCTTCTTCGGTTCATGAGATCATTCTCATGCCGGAAAAAGTAAGGCCGCTCGGTATGGATCTGAATGCTCTGGTACAGCGGATCAACCTTGCCTGTGTGGATGCCGGGGAGAGGTTAAGCAGGATGGCATATCATGTGGAAAAGGAAACAAGAAAGATGATGAGCGTCAGTGAATATGATGCCAGTGATAAAGGCTGTCCATTCATCCTGTAGAGAAAAGAATAAAGGAACTGCAGAAATGCAGTTCCTTTACAAGATTCATTCCAGAATAATGCCCTAAATTAATTATTAATTGGGGACAGATGATGGAATCAGAGCTTTACGACATTCGCAGCCTGAGGACCGCGGTCGCTGTTTACGATGCTGAACTTTACTTCATCGCCCTGCTCAAGTGTCTTAAAACCATCCATCTTGATTGCAGAATAGTGAACGAATACGTCGTCCTTGCCGTTCTCCAGAGTAATGAAGCCATAGCCCTTTTCAGGGTTGAACCACTTTACTTTTCCGGTAACGGTTTTTGTTTCGTCAGCTGCTACGTTTACTGTTGCCATTTTGATTCTCCTATTCTATGTATCCCCGCTAAGTTTGCTTTTTGTGCAAGTACTTCGTATACAAGTAGAACATTATCATTAATAAGGTTAAAAAACAAGGTACCGGATGGATATTCGCGATATTTTCTTTCAGAAAATGGATGTAATGATTTTCATTAACAGAGCCGCAGGAACAGAAATGTGCTTTAAACGGAAAGAAAGAAAAAGTTAATTGTGAAAATGACAGCTTTCCAAAGCGGAATCAGCCCGTTATAATAAACAGGTAAAGGCAATGAAGGGAAGAGTAGCTCTGTTCCATCATGAAAGAGAATCAGACAGCTGGTGGAAGTCTGTATGAAAGTGACAGAGTGAAGATGGTCCTGGAGCTGACCATGTGAACAGTGAGCGTGGTACGGATGAACCGTTATCCTGAAGCAAGAGGTCTGCTTTACAGCAGGCAAGATAAAGGTGGTACCGCGTGCAATACGTCCTTTCAGCTGAGAGGACGTTTTATTTATCAGGAGGTTCTTATGGAGAATAAGGGAAAATATTACATTACAACAGCGATTGCTTATACCAGCGGCAAACCGCATATCGGCAATGTATATGAAATCGTTCTGGCCGATGCGATTGCCCGGTATAAGAGACTGACCGGCTATGATGTCCGTTTCCAGACCGGTACGGATGAACACGGACAGAAGGTAGAGCAGAAAGCCAGGGAAGCCGGCATTACCCCGAAGGAATTTGTGGATCAGGTATCGGGTGAAATCAGGGAACAGTTTGACTGCATGAATGTGTCCTATGACAAATTCATCCGTACAACCGATCCGTATCATGAAAAGCAGGTACAGAAGATCTTCCGCAAGTTCTATGACCAGGGTGATATCTACAAGGGCAAGTATGAAGGTCTGTATTGTGAAGAGTGTGAGGCGTTCTATACCAAGAGCCAGCTGACGGAAGACGGCAGATGCCCGGTATGCGGCAGTGAAGTCAAGCCGATGGAGGAAGAAGCGTATTTCTTCCGTATGAGCAAGTATGCCCCGCGTCTGATCAAGTATATTGAGGACCACCCTGATTTCATCCAGCCGGAGTCCCGCAAGAATGAAATGCTCAATAACTTCCTGAAGCCGGGTCTGCAGGATCTCTGTGTGTCGCGTACCAGCTTCAGCTGGGGCATTCCGGTCGACTTTGATCCCAAACATGTCATCTATGTCTGGATTGATGCGTTAAGCAACTATATTACCGGTCTTGGCTATGATGTGGACGGCAGCAGCGATCCGCTGTACAAGAAATACTGGCCGGCTGACCTGCACCTGATCGGCAAGGATATTATCCGTTTCCATACGATTTACTGGCCGATCATGCTGATGGCGCTGGGTGAGCCGCTGCCGAAGAAGGTATTCGGCCATCCGTGGCTGCTGACCGGTGATGCCAAGATGAGTAAATCAGCCGGCAATGTCATTTATGCGGATGATCTGGTGAAGCTGTTCGGTGTAGATGCGGTCAGATTCATTATGCTGCATGAGATGCCGTTTGCTCAGGATGGCCATGTGACCTATGATCTGATGATTGAAAGAATCAACAGTGATCTGGCCAATAACCTGGGAAATCTGGTAAACAGAACACTGTCCATGCAGAATAAGTATTTCAATGGTCTGGTTGCCAATCCGCATGCGGATGATCCGATGGATGAGGATCTGAAGAAGACAGTTCTGGATACGGTTGACAAGCTGGATAACAAGATGGATGAGCTGAGAGTAGCGGATTCTCTGGACCTGATCCTGGATCTGTTCTCCCGCTGCAATAAGTACATTGATGAAACCCGTCCGTGGGTGCTGGCCAAGGACCCGGATCAGATCGGCAGGCTGGCAACGGTTCTGTACAACCTGCTGGCATCTGTGCGTATCGGTGCCATCCTGTTGAAGCCTTATCTGCCGGATACAGCGGATAAGATTCTGAAGAGCCTGAATACAGCAAATACAGACTATGATACGGTTCATGATTTTGATGCGCTGGAAACCGGTATCACAATCACCGATCAGCCGGAAATCCTCTTTGCAAGACTCAATCCTGCTGAAGTCATGGCCAAGGTAAAGGAACAGCAGAAGAAACAGGCTGAGGCAAAGAAGAAGGAAGCGGAAAAGCTGCCGCAGATCGATATCAAAGAGTTTCAGAAGATGGATCTGAGAGTCGGCAGAGTGCTGTCCTGTGAGAGACATCCGGATGCGGATAAACTGTTTGTGCTGCAGGTGGATATCGGTGAAGGAAAGCCGAGACAGATTGTATCGGGTCTGGCGGAAAGCTATACCCCGGGTCAGATGATCGGCAAGTCCATTGTTGTGGTTGCCAATCTGAAGCCAGCTTTATTAAGAGGCCAGAAGAGCGAAGGCATGCTGCTGGCCGGACGCAATGGCCGGGAAATTCAGGTTGTCGAAGCAGAAGGTCTTCTGCCCGGCACAAAGATTTCCTGAGGAAAGAAAACAAAGGTGTGAAGCTGCGTATGTGTGCTTCACACCTTTTTCAGTCTATGATCTGTTTCAGTTTCAGGATGCGGGAAACGGAAGTGTTGATGCGCTCTTCTGACAGAGTGCCGGAATGAACCGCATCGATCAGGGCCTGGCGGGCTTCCGTGAAGTTCTCTGGTATGAGGATGATGTCGCAGCCTGCCTGTATGGCCGCCAGGGCTGCTTCCCCGCTTGTATAGGTATTGGCAATGGCACCCATGACCATGGAATCGGTGATGACAACACCGTCAAAGCCGAGTCTGTTCCGCAGGATATCAGTGATCAGGGTATGGGACAAAGAGGCAGGGGTATTGCTGCCGGTGACATTGGGGGCAGCAATATGACCGGCCATGATGACCGGCATGTTTCCTTCCGCAAAGGGAATGAGTTCATCCGCCAGAAGTTCATCCAGCGTTTTTCCGGTATAAGCCATGCCGGCATGCGAATCTTCCGCCGTACCGCCATGTCCCGGATAGTGTTTCCATACGGGAATGACATGATGGTTCATGAGGCCGTCGGATACGGCCTGGGCCATGGCGGTAACTTCCTTTGGATCAGAACCGAAGGAACGATCATACACAACCGTATTGTCAGGATTGCTCAGCACATCCGCTACCGGAGCAAAGTCCATATTGAACCCGAGATCATGCAGATATGTGCCGATGGTTTCACCGACATGCAAAGCTTTTGAAATATCATGGGTTTCACCGATTTCCCGCATGCCTTCAAACTGTTCCTCGTGAAATTCAGCACGTGAGCCGATGCGGGCTACGGTACCGCCTTCTTCATCCACGGAAAGAAGCGGTATAGGCATGTCGTTGTCCAGGTAATACTGCCTGGTATCTTTGAGAAACTGTCCGGTTGTGTCCGGATCGGTGATATTATCCGCAAAATAAATGAAACCGCCGGGCTGATACTGGCTGATGGCATCTTTCAGATCTTCATCCAGGGATGTTTCCGTGTGTCCGGTCAGATCATCCGGAATGAGGATGAACAGCTGACTGATTTTTTCTTCCAGGCTCATGTTCTCTATTTCCTTTTCAATCGGATCTGCAGTCGGGGTTGAAGCTGGGGCAGATGCGGGGGAAGCGGCAGGATGACTGGTGCAGGCACACAGTCCCAGGGACAGGGTG
>ONOV01000086.1 GCA_900319505.1 uncultured Erysipelotrichaceae bacterium | reverse complement strand
GAGATGATATGCAGCTGCAAAAGGATGCTGTTGATCGGTCCGCCATCGGCGAATAATGTGAAGAACAGCATGGCAAATGCAGAAGCCATGATCAGATTCGGCAGATAGATAACTGTCTTGAAGAAACGCTGTCCCTTCAGTTTCAGCGATCTGTCCGTAAACCAGGCTGCAAGCATAAGCGATACCAGGATCTGCGGTACAAAGCCAAGAATCCACATGATGATCGTATTTTTCGTATAGGTCATGAAGTCGCCTGAGGAAAGGAGCTTTTGGAAGTTCTCCAGTCCGATGAAGTTCGGCCCGATCTGTTTGAGTCCTGACAGATAATTTTCAAAGAAGCTGTTGTATATGGTGCTGATCAGAGGGATCAGCTGGAACACAACGAAGGCTGCCAGAAAAGGTATCAGGAAGATATAGCCCCATTTGTTATGGCTGAGTACATGTGATTTTTTACGCATTTTCTGCCCTCCATATAAGGATTGACGGACAGAGTGTTCCTCTGTCCGTCAGCCCATTCATTCAGATCTGAATCTTATTCAACTGTCAGATCAGGATACTTTTCAACGATTGCCTTCTTGAACTGATCAAGAGCTTCGTCATATGTGGCGTTGCCATCGAAGTAGTTCTTCATAGCACTCTGGAATTCTTCGTTGCAGCCCTGGTCATACGGAGAGATGTTGGACATATCAACCTTTTCAGCACCTGCTTCAAGCTGTGCATAAGGGTTCTGACCGCCCAGAATCTTGTTGCCGAAGGAAGAATCACTTGCTAATGCATCAAGTACTGTCTTGGAGTTGACACAGTCAGAATCTTTAACAGCGATTTCCTTGAGGATATCCTGATCTGTTGTCATCTTCAGAATAATGTCTTTGACAAGAGTCGGGTTATCCGTTCCGGTTGCAGCAGCGATCCATGTGCCGCCCCAGTAGAAGGACTGCGGACCTACGCATAAGCCCCAGCCGCCCTGGTTGGCGATAGAACCATCTTCATCAGCGTGCATGGAGAAGTTGATCAGCCATGCCGGTCCGAAGTAGCAGAATACCTTTCCATCCGGGAAGAAACCCTTGGACCAGTCATCAGACCACAGATCAGCTGTTGTTGTCTCATCGGCATCAACCAGCTTCTTGGAGTCATCAACCCACTTCTTGATGTTGTCATCCACAGTAACCTTGCCGTCTGTTACCCAAGGCTTGGAAACATTATTGGAATAAACACGGTATGTATCATTGACTGTAGATACGATCTTGTAGCCCTTTTCCTTTGCCTTGGCTGCAGTATCATTGAAGGTATCCCAGTCAGCGACTGCCTTCTGTACTTCATCCGGATCATCTGTACCCAGAATATCCTTGGCTGCCTGACGGTTGTAAATCAGACCTGCAGAGCATGCCTGCCAGGAAGAACCCTTGATGTTGCCATCTTCATCCTTGACAATATCCTTTGTGTAATCAAACTGATCGGACAGATCATCATCTGTAATGCCGAGATCTTTCAGACTCATCGTGACATCACTGTTGACATACTTCAGTGCATAGTCAGCTTCCATCAGGAAGATATCGACTTTGTCATCGGCATCCGCATCAGCATTGTTCGGCAGAACGCTGTCGAGGTTATTCTGATACGCATTATCATCAGAAGGTGTGATCGTCCACTTGACAGTGACATCGCCGATCTTGCCGGTTGTGTCATCTACTTTTTTATAGCCCGGATAATGGTCTTCCATACGGCTCTTGAACTCTTCGTTCCAGGCCTGGATGTTGAGAACCTTTCCTTCTTCTGAAGAACCGGAAGTTGAAGCAGCAGTTGATTTGCTGCTGGAACTGGATGAACCGCAGGCTGTCAGACTGAATGCCATAGCGGCTGCTGAAGCGATACTGAGAACTCTTGAAACACGGTAATTCATAAATTTTCCTCCCAAAAAAGAATTATTGTGCTGATTGCAGTCAGTTGCTGCAATTGAAGCCTATGTGATGTTATTCCATCCGGCGGACGGTTTCGCCGGGATACAGATTCGGTTTGATAATGATTTCTTCAACAATTTCCTTCTGTCTGCTTTCAATGATTTCCACCAATTTCTCTGCTGCTTTCTGTCCGATGCCTTCCGCATCCTGGTGCATGGTAGTGAGTCTGGGCCCTATCGACTGGGAAAGAGGCAGACCATCGTAGCCGGTGATGCTGATGTCTTCCGGAATATGCAGATTCCTTCTTTCAAACAGAGTACGGCAGCCGATGGCTGAATAGTCATCCGGAAACATGATCGCGGTTGGTCTTTCTTCCATATCAATGAGCTTTTCGGCGCAGGCCGCCGTTCGATCAATGTCGTGATACCGGCTTTCCATAATGTATTTTTCCGGTATTGTGATATTGAAATCACGGCAGGCTTTGTAGAAGCCCGATAAACGCTTGACCGTGACGGAAGTGCGTTCGCCATGGATGACGCCGATGCGCCGGTGTCCCATTTCAAACAGGTATTTCACCAGATCATAGGCACCCTGCACATTGTCACTCATGACACAGCTGTGACTGTCAAACACATAATCAATGGTCACGTTCGGGATTACACTTTTAACAAGTTCAACAACCTGTTCATTGTGGAAATCGACACTGGCAATCAGGACCCCGTCCACCTTGCGGTAGCGGCAGTGATCCAGAAAGGAATTGCCGCCGATCTTTGAACTGATGAACGTGATGTCATAGCCATGCGCTTCCAGCGTATTCTTGGCACTGTTGAGAACATGTGAGAAGAATTCATGGGTCAGCCCGCACATTGTCTCATCTTCAAATACGATGCCGATATTGTGTGAACTGTTTGTCTTCAGCATCCTCGCAGCCGGATCCGGACGATAATTCATCTTCCTTGCTGTTTCTCTGATCCTCTCTATTGTCTGCTGTCCCACATCCGCATATCCATTCAATGCCTTGGATACGGTGGAAGGAGAGACATGACATGCTTTCGCTATATCCTTGATCGTTGCCATGAATCACTCCAGCGAAACGTTTCGTAGATTTTTCGTAAGAAAATTTCGAAAGGCACTTTGAAAGCATCCTCCAGAAACCTTTGTTTTTTCTGAATATATCGTGCATTTCAACTCTTTTTCATTTCCTTTTCGAAGACTCGAAATCGTTTTCGCACTTTCAATATAGCCGACAATGTAAGCGCTGTCAACAACCTTCGCTGAAACTTTTTATCCAATTTTTGTGCTCATTCTGCTAGTGTAAGCGGTTACTTGTATTTTTATTTCATCTGTGCTAATACTTGAAGTGTAAGTTACGAAATCGTGTTCGTAAATTTTGAACACACCAGAACTGCTATTACGGGAGGAATCTAATATGCAATACGGTCATTTCGACGACACCGCACGGGAGTACATCATTGACACACCCCGCACCCCTCTGCCCTGGATCAATTATCTTGGCAGCAGGGACTTCTTCAGTCTCTTCTCCAACACAGCCGGCGGCTATGCATTCTATAAAGACGCAAAACTCAGGCGCATCACCCGCTACCGCTACAATAACTGTCCGCTGGATTCCGGAGGACGCTATTACTACATCAAAGACGGGGATACCGTATGGAATCCGGGCTGGCAGCCCACCCAGACAGAACTGGATGCCTACAGCTGCCGCCATGGCCTTGGCTATTCCATTATCGATGGGGAAAAGAACCAGATTCATGCCCGCCTGACTGCTTTTGTTCCGGTAAATGATACCTGTGAAATCAACCGCCTTGTCCTGAGCAATCACAGTGATGCACAGCGCACACTGGATCTGTTCAGCTGTGTGGAGTTCTGTCTCTGGGATGCCATGGATGATATGTCCAACTTCCAGCGCAACTTCTCCACCGGTGAAGTAGAAGTCAAAGGCTCCGTAATCTATCACAAGACTGAATACCGGGAAAGGCGCAATCATTATGCTCTGTATGCAGTGAATGCACCGATAGATGGATTTGATACAAGCCGTGACAGTTTTATCGGTGTCTATAACGGCTT
>ONOV01000170.1 GCA_900319505.1 uncultured Erysipelotrichaceae bacterium | reverse complement strand
TGACGCATATGCTGGCCAGGCTGATGATGCGCCGCATGCATATGAAGACCGAAGCGGATGTACCGGTATCACAGTATTATCCTGCCAAATGGACCGGTTATGCGGGTCTGGCCGGAGTGGTACTGTACTACTATTCCGTAGCCAGGCCTTTAAGCAATGATATGGCCCAGATGGTGATTCAGTCACTTGGCATTCTTGCTTTGATGTATCTGCTGATCTGGGGACTGATTGCCATGGCGGTGATTCTGCGCCAGCTGTTTCATATGCCCAAGGGCGGCGTCATCCTTTTATGCATTCTCTGCTTTATGCTGACAAGGTTCATGTGTATTCTTGGCTTCTTCTATATTTCCACGCATATGCATGAAAGAATTCTCGAAGAGGGAGGAAGAAGAAATGCGCAGTAAGATTACCCGTCTGCAGCACATTGTGCTGGCAGCGATTATCGTTCAGGCGGTTCTGCTGTTTCTGTTCCGTACGGGATTAAGACAGGGGATCATGACCGCGGTTGTCATTCTGATTGTTGAAGCGGTATTGATTTTCTATCTGTTTGATGCGTTTCAGGATATCTATGAAGAACAGAACTCCGGGGTCCGCAGTATTCTCGGCACCTCGTCCCAGGAGGCTTTTGATTTCGGCCAGGTAGGACTGATCATCTATGATGACAAGTACAATATCACCTGGATGAGTGAGCTGTTTGAAGAAAGAGGTATTGACCGGGTCGGGGATAAGCTGACGGAGTGGCTGCCGGAAAGTGTCAGGATACTTTCGGGAGAGCTGGATTCCGGTACGGTACAGCTGGATGATCGGATCTATGAGATCAGAAGAAAGCCGGATGCGCCGATCATGTACTTCCGGGATGTGACGGATATACAGAACTATAAGAATAAATATCTGACGAGCCGTCTTGTCATCGGAATGAGTTCATTTGATAACTACGAAGAAAGTGTGCAGTATGCCGATGAAACCGAAGCGGCCCAGATCAATACGGCGGTGCGTACGCCTTTGACGGAGTATTGTCAGAAGCACGGTATTCTGATCAAGCGCATTGCCAATGCCAGATACCTGATGGTATTGAATGAAAAGATCTTTACGGAACTTGTTCATGATCATTTCTCGGTATTGAATGGGGTGCGTAAGGCTTCCAGTGCCCAGGATGTGTCTATTACTCTGTCCATGGCGTTTGCCAGAGGTACAGATGATCTGGGGGAACTGGACAGTATGGTCAATAAGCTGATGGATCTTGCCAAGACGCGCGGCGGCGACCAGGTGGCCGTACAGGCGTATGGTGAAGATGTGCAGTACTATGGCGGCTCCAGTGAAGCGGCGGAAAAGCGCAGCCGGGTCAGGGTCAGAGTTATTTCGCATACCTTAAGAGAGCTCATGATGAATGCGTCCAATGTGATTATCTGCGGGCATAAGAATGCGGACTTTGACTGTATGGGCAGTGCGATTGCCTTAGCCAGAATGGCATCTGCGTTGAAGAAGCAGGCAGTTATCATTGCCAAGAGCGGCGGTATAGAAGAAAAGCTTGCGGCATGTCTCAAAGAGAATGAAGAAGCGTTAAGCAGGGAAGTCAGCTTTGTGACAGAGTCCGAAGCGCTCAATCAGCTGAAACCCAATACCCTTGTTATCATGACGGACCACCATTCTGTCGTACAGTCCAATGGACCAAGGGTGGAAGAAGCGGCTCGAAAGGTTGTCATTATCGACCATCATAGAAGATCTACCGAGATGGGGGTCAAGCCGGTGCTTGTTTATCTTGAAGCTGGTGCTTCCAGTGCGTGTGAGCTGGTAACGGAGATGATTCCGTATGTATCGGCACGCACGGATATCAGTGCCCTTGATGCGACGATCATGTTAACGGGCATGACCATTGATACAAACCACTGGCATGTGCGGACGGGCTCGCGTACATATGATGCGGCCAGTGCCCTGAAGAAGTATGGGGCTGATCCGCAGCTTTCCAATACCTATCTCAAGGATACATATGAGGAATTCAACCTCAAGAACCAGGTGGCTTCCAGTGCCCAGCGGTATGAACACGGCATTGTCATATGTCCGTTCAATCTGCGTACCATCAGCCGTTCGCTCATGTCGCAGACCGCGGATATGCTGCTGGATATACAGGGTGTGGAAGCGGTATTCATCATTGCGGATTCGGATCATGGGGAAACATGCATCAGTGCCCGCAGTGCCGGAAAGGTCAATGTACAGTGGATTCTCGAGCGCATGCACGGCGGCGGTCATATGACCGCAGCAGCTGTGCAGCGGCCCAAGACGTCAATAGAGGGCATGCGCAAAGAACTGATCAGCGCAATTGATGCCTATTTTGAAGAAAGTGCGAAGGAGGAATAAGAGAAATGAAAGTCATACTGAAACAGGATGTGAAGAAGGTCGGCAAAAAAGGTGAAGTGGTTAATGTGGCGGACGGCTATGCCCGCAACTATCTGATCGCAAGAGGCCTTGCGGTAGCTGAGACTAAAGGTTCCATGGAAGTTCTGAAGGAACAGAAGAAAGAAGAAGCAGCAGAGGAAGCCAGAATGAAGGCAGAGGCGGAAAAGACGGCGGAGACACTGTCAAAACTGACGCTGACATTCCGGGTCAAGAGCGGCAAGGAAGGCAGAGTGTTCGGTTCTGTTTCCACCAAGCAGATTGTCGAAGAGCTCAGAAAGCATGATATCCGTGTCGATAAACGCAAGATCATCGATACATATCCGATTCAGTCTCTTGGCACTTCCAAGGTAAGAGTAGAACTGTTCAAGGGTGTTATAGGAACGATCAATGTCAAACTGGTCGGCAGTGAAGACGCATGAGCTCTAAATTGCCTGCTGCCCTGGAAGCAGAGGCAGCTCTGCTTGGTACACTGCTGATGTATCCGGAGAATGCGGTGAGGCCGGCGATGGAATCCGGTTTATCCCCGGATGATTTCTTCTCGGATGCCAACCGCATTATCTTCAGTACGATGCAGAAGCTGTACCAGGAAAATACCGCCATTGATTCAACGACGGTAGTTACCCGGCTTGAGGATGATAAACAGCTGGAAAATGTCGGCGGGATATCCTATATCACAACGCTCATGAATGCGTCGGTGACTTCGTGGAATACCGGTGCCTATATCAATATGATCCGTGATAAGGCTTTGATGCGCCGGATGATACAGGTCGGCCAGGAAGTGGCGGAAGAAGGCATGAACGGCACGGAGAGCGTGGATGCGTATCTGGATGAGTGTGAGAAGAAGGTGCTGGCGGTTTCGCATGATCGAAGAGCCGGTGAATTCATTGCCTCCCCGCAGCTGATGGCGGAAACCATGGAACATATCCGGGCCATGAAGGAAAAGCATTCCACGATCATCGGTCTGAAGACCGGATTTGATCTATTGGACCGCAACCTGCATGGTTTCCAGAATGGGGATCTGATCATTCTGGCAGCCCGTCCTTCCATGGGTAAAACAGCAGTAGCCCTGAATCTGGCCATGAATGTTGCCATGTATCAGAGAGACAAAGCTGTGGCGATCTTCTCGCTTGAAATGGGCGCGGAATCACTTGCCATGCGTTTACTCAGTGCCAAAAGCGGCATTGCCGGTGATAAGATCAAAACAGGCCAGCTCAATGACAATGAGATGAATACCCTTTCGGAAGCAGTAGCCCAGTTAAGTGCTGCCAAGCTGTATATTGATGATAACTCCATGACCCGGGTCACGGATATTGCGGCCAAGTGCAGAAGACTGCAGGCCGATGCCGGCCTGTCCATGATTCTGATCGACTATATTCAGCTGATCACCGCGGCAAGAGGACGTCCGACAGATTCCCGTCAGCAGGAAGTATCTGATATTTCCCGTTCTCTGAAGAATCTTGCGCGTGAATTGAATGTACCGGTCATTGCCCTGTCACAGCTGTCACGTACCGTTGAAACACGTGAGAACAAGCGGCCGATGCTTTCCGACCTGCGTGAATCAGGTGCCATTGAGCAGGATGCGGATATTGTCATGATGCTGTATCGTGATTCCTATTACAATGCGGCGGCCAAGGAAGAGGCGCAGCGGACCGGAACCGAACCGCTTGAAATCAATATTGCCAAGCACCGTAACGGTGCGACCGAAACCATCAAAGTAGCGTTCCAGGCTGATACAAATGCGATTTACAACCTGTCCAATGCCCAGGAGCCTTCCGGCACCCTTTGATGAGAAAAAATGGAAAGGAGGCGTAACGCTGATTTCATAAACCAGTAACAACTATGAAACGCTTTCTTGCCATTTTTATATTGGTCTGTACATCGATCTTTCTTTCCATCGGTGTACCGGTGCTGATCCATGGCAACGGTACGGTGGAAATGGAAGGACAGGAAGGACTTGTGGAACAGAATATTACCGGCTTTTCTTTCAGACGCCATACAGCCGTGCGCATCTATCAGGAAGGAAAGCTTATCGGTACGCTATCTTCTCCTTCTGTGCTCAATCATTTTCTGAAAGAGACGTATGAGAAGGAATACGAAAAGGACTATCCTGACAGTGAACTCAATACCGGAGCAGATGTCAATGTTGTCAAGGAAGAGACAAACATCACTTATGAAAATGCGGATGATGCCATTCTTTCCTATCTGAAGAAGAATCATCTGTTTACTTTGAAGTGTGAGGCGGTTGAGTTTGCGGACAGTACAGCTGTGTATGATCGGATCTATGTACTGAAGAAGAGTCTTTTTACCGAGTCCCTGCATGATTTTCTGTGTCTTTTTGTCAGTGAAGATGAATTGAAAGAGCTGAAAAATGACAGTGTCAATACATCGCTGAACAGTTATGGCAGTGTGCCGGTATCGCTGCGGATTGATCAGAAAATAACGTATCATACCGCGTATGCCCCGGTGAATGAGGTATATACAGACAAAGATGCCGTCTTCCAGTATCTCTGTTATGGGCATGATACAAAGCCTGTCTATGATACGGTGGAAGGTCAGGATACTCTGGATGGCTTTGCGGCAAGACAGGGTCTGACCCGTGAACAATTGATCCGCATCAATCCTGACAGGCTGAATGAAAACAGCACCAGTGTCATAACCGGCAGCAGTCTCTGTGTGACCTATCTTGAATCACCATTGACTGTAACGGTTGTGAAACACAGGCTGGTCAATGAGACCGAAGATCCTGCTTTGAGCTATGTGGTGAATGATGCCATGGCCCAGGAGGGGGAGAGTGTACTGCAGGAAGGCGAAGCCGGCAGTGAGAATTGTCTCTATGAAGAGACATGGATCAACGGCATACTCATGAAGGGCACTTTGATCTCTTCCTATACTGTCAAAGAGAAAACCGATGAGATCATCGCCATCAAGGATGATCATACGCCTTTAAGCGGAACCGGCAGCTGGATCATGCCGGTGGATCATGCTCTGATTCTGGCGGGGTTTGAGGATTACGCGGATCATGAAGGCATTGATCTCATCAATCAGTATGACCGCTATGGCGATGTGAAGGCGGCGGATACCGGTACGGTAGCGGCGGTCGGCTATGATGAAACGGAAGGCAGCTATTGTGTGATTGATCATCATAACGGGTATTATTCCCATTATGGCCATCTCAATAACAGTGCTTCCGTACAGGTTGGCGATACGGTGCAGCGGGGCCAGGTGATCGGACAGATCGGGGCCAGCGGCAGTGCACCGGGAGCGATGCTGCTGTTCTATATTACACAGGATGGAAGCGACACCCATCTGAATGCATGTGACGGGTTTATGGATTGTGAGGCGTATCAGCAGGAATGAGAGTAGATTTGCTGGCCAGCGGTTCCAAGGGAAACTGCTGTATTGTAAGAGATGGTACAACATGTATCATGATAGACTGCGGGACAACCCGTAAGTATCTGAAGGGAGCGATGGAGAAAGCAGGGGTGCACCATGATGATATTGATGCGCTGCTGATTACCCATGATCATACGGATCATATTTCCCAATTGAAGCTGTTTGCGGATCTGCCGGTATATTCACCGGTGGAACTGATGGAAACAGATGTATTTGCGGTGCGGCCGATGCGTTCCTTCTACATTGAAACGCTGAAGATCACTCCGCTTGCCTTAAGCCATGATGCCCCGCATACCACCGGCTATATCCTGGAAAACGGGCAGGAGAAGCTGGTGTATATTACGGATACAGGCTATGTGAATGAGAAGTATTTTCCGCTGCTGAAGGATGCGGATACAATCGTGATGGAAAGCAATCATGATGTACAGATGCTCATGCATACCTCACGGCCGCAGTATGTCAAGGCAAGAATCTATTCGGATGAAGGACATCTGAACAATGAGGAATGTGCTGAAGTGCTGGATCACATTGTGACCGGGAAGACAAAGATGATCTTCCTGGCTCATATTTCCCAGCAGGGCAATACAAGAGAAAAGGCACTGGAGGAAACGATGAAGGTGCTGCGTCAGAGAACGGATCTGAATCCGGCTTTGAAAGTATGTGCGGCCGGACAGTTTGAGATTCTGACGAAAGGAGAGACGGATGAAGAAATGGATTGCGGTACTGTTTTCTGTTCTGCTGGCGTGGAACGTCGTGCTGAGTGTACAGGTCTATTCAAAGAAGAAAAAAGAAACCGAGACAAAGCAGAGTGAGCCGCCGCAGGAATACACGGTAACTGACTATACTTCCGATCTGACGGAAATGGCCAAGAATGTACAGGGCTCCATTGTCCGGGTGAATGGTGTGGAAAAGGCCAGCGGCTTTGTGTTCGGTACGGATAATAACACCATCTATGTTGTGACTGCTGCCAGTGTGACGGATGAAAACGGCAAGGCGACAGTGACGTTTGATTCCGGTGCCCAGAAGGAAGGAACGGTGCTGGGAGAGGATCCCGGCTCCGGCATCAGTGTGATTAAAGTGGATACGGATTTTACGGCATCCGCCATCACCAGAGGCAGTGCAGACCAGGTGGATGCCGGGGAATATGGCGCGGCTTTTGGCGGACATGACCGCAGTGTTTCAGAAGGCGCAATTTCGTTCGGGGTCATGTCCGGGGTGTTTACCGATACATTGAATGCTGGTTCAGCCTACCATACCCAGCTGATCGGGTTTGACGGCAATGTGGCTGCGGAAAGCAATGGCGGACCGCTTTGTGATGTATCCGGTGCTGTCATCGGCATGATCAATACTGACTACCATGGCAATGGCGCAGATACGTATGCGGTGGGCATCAATGATGTGAAGAAAGCCTATGATGAGATTGTGGCAGATGGAAAGGTAAGCCGGGGTACCCTGGATCTTTCTTTGACCAATGTATCGCGCCTGGCTTCCTATCAGAAGAATGAAAGAGGCATGATGCTCGATCAGACCGATGGGGTCATTGTCAATCAGGTCGGAGATGCCCTGAAGGATATCATCCAGGAAGATGATGTCATCACCAGGATCAATACCAAAGACATTACCAATATGAGTGATGTCAGAGATGTACTGTATGGCTGTAACAGCGGGGATGAGCTGGACATTACCCTTGTGCGCGGGGAAGAGGAGACGGAAGTGAAGGTAACCGCCCAATGATCCGGATCATTGCCTGCGGGCATATGAAAGAAAAGTGGATGAAAGACGGACTGCAGGAATATGTCAGACGAATTTCTCCCTATGAAAAGATTGAAGTTGTTGAAGTGAATGATGAAAAGGCACCGGAAAGCAATTCCGATGCCCAGAACGAACAGGTTAAGGATAAAGAAGGAGAACGCCTGCTGAAGCAGATCAGGGATACGGATTATGTCATCCTCCTGGATCTTGCCGGAAAGGAATGGAGTTCACCTGAGATGGCTCAGTTTCTTCAGTCGCTGTATAATAGAAACCGTAACCATATCGATTTTGTGATCGGTGGGTCATTGGGTGTTTCCAGGGCTCTGATCAACAGGGCGGATTATCGCTGGAAGATCTCTGACTGTACGTTCCCGCATCAATTGTGCCGGGTAATGGTCAGTGAACAGATCTACCGGTGTTTCCGGATTCTGCACCATGAGCCCTATCACAAGTAGGATAGAAAAAGGATAAAAGAGGGGATAGAATATGACTCGCAGCGCAGGCATACTGTTGCCTATATTCTCATTGCATAATGACCAGGCCATCGGTACGATGGGGCAGGAAGCAATGGACTGGGTTGATTTCCTGGCGGATGCCGGTATGACATACTGGCAGGTACTGCCATTCGGTCCGACCGGTTTTTCCAATTCACCATACCAGCCGTTAAGTTCTTTTGCCGGCAATCCGTATCTGATTGACCTGCATGCCTTAGTCAAAGAAGGGTACCTTGAAGAGAGCGATCTCAAACCTCTGAAACAGGCAGAGACAGATACCATTGACTACGGCCTGCTGTATAAAGTAAAGCTGCCGATTCTCAAGAAAGCAGCCGAAAAGCTGGCTGTAATTCAGCCGGAAGACTACTTCACCTTCCTGAAGGAAGAAGCAGGCTGGCTGAAGGACTATGCCGTATTCATGGCGATCAAGGATGCCGAGGATGGCAGGCCATGGCAGAAATGGCCCGAAGCACTGCGCCATCATGATTCACAAGAAGTACAGGAACTGATTGCTGAACTGGGCAGTGATATTGTGCTCTATGAAAGAATTCAGTACTTCTTTGACCGGCAGATGAAGAAGCTTCACGCCTATGCCAGAGCACGCGGCATACAGATCATCGGTGATCTGCCGTTCTACCTTGGGGAAGATTCCATTGATATCTGGTCAAGACCGGAACAGTTTGATCTTGATGCGAATAACGAAGTGACTTATGTGGCCGGCATGCCGGGACAGAAGTGGGGCAATCCGCTGTTCAACTGGGACCGTATGCGCCAGGATGATTATGAGTGGTGGTGCCGGCGGGCATATCATCAGTTCAGATGGTGTGATGTCCTGCGTCTGGATCATTACCGGGGATTGATGGAGTATTATGCCATTGCGCGCGACAGTAAGGACTGCATCGGTGAATTCCATCAGGGACCGGGCAATGCGGTACTGCAGGCGTTTGAAAGAAGGTACGGCTGGCATCAGATGATTGTGGAAGATCTCGGTGAACTGAGTGATGACTTCAAGAAGATGGTCAGACAATCCGGCTTTCCGGGCATGCGTATTCTGGAATATGCATTTGATCCCAATGATCCGGGATCCTATTACATGCCGTTCCAGTATGATGTCAGAAATGCTGTGGTTTATACCGGTACACATGACAACAATACCCTGAAAGGCTGGATCACAGCAGAACCGGAAAGAGCGAAGCGGGCGTGTGAATACCTGTGCACGGATATGAAAGATCTGGATCTTGCCGTCATGGCGTGCGGCTGGGCTTCGACATGTGATCTTGCCATTGTTCAGGCCCAGGATATACTGCGCTTGGGTGAAGAAGCACGTATGAATGAGCCTGGTGCTGCTTCCAGGCAATGGGTATGGCGCATGAAGAAAGGTGCGTATACGAAAAAGATGGCAGAAGTGCTCAGTGAAAAAATGAAACTTTACTGCCGCTATAACTGGAATGTAAAGGAGAAGACAGAGTCTGAGGACTGAGTCTTCTCTTTTTGACTTATAATAGACAACATCAGAAAACAGGAGGATAGAGCGATGAGCAGAATGAGTTTTTCATGTGATTATCTGGAAGGAGCACTGCCGGAAATACTGAAGCGGATGGAAGAGACATCCATGGAACAGGTGCCGGGCTATGGCTTTGATCCTGTTTCGGAAAGTGCAAAGGATAAGATCAGAAAGGCATGTGAGACACCGGAGGCGGATATTTATTTTCTGATCGGCGGTACACAGACCAATGCGGTTGTGATTGACGGTTTTCTGCATCGCTATGAAGGTGTGATTGCCGCAGGAACGGGACATGTTGCTCTGCATGAAGCAGGGGCCATTGAATACTGCGGGCATAAAGTACTGACGATCCCGGGTTCCTTTGATAAGCTGAGCGCAGCAGAAGTGGAACACTATATGGAAGATTTTCTGGGGGATGAAAGCCATGAACATATGGTACAGCCGGGCATAGTTTATATCTCACAGCCGACGGAGTATGGTTCTGTCTATCATAAGGATGAACTGGAAGCTCTGCATGAAATATGTCAGAAGTACGGTCTGCCGCTGTATATAGATGGGGCGCGTCTGGCAGATGCCCTGGCAGCTGAAGACAATGATGTCAGTCTGCCTCTGCTTGCCCGAAGCTGTGAAGCATTCTATATCGGCGGAACAAAATGCGGTGCCTACATTGGTGAAGCTGTCGTCTTCCCGCGTCATAATACCATTCCGCATTTCTTCACGCTCATCAAGGAACATGGCGCTCTGCTGGCCAAGGGCAGACTGACAGGCATTCAGTTTGATACACTGTTTACGGATGATCTGTATTACAAAGCCGGTAAACATGCCGTTA
>ONOV01000090.1 GCA_900319505.1 uncultured Erysipelotrichaceae bacterium | reverse complement strand
ATAGAGGTGACGACCGACGTGCAGTACAGTGTACAGAGCCAGCGGACCGAAAACACATATGATATGAGCCGTTTCCAGCTGACGGACGGCATCGGTACATATGAAGATGAGGATTATACATCCCGGTTCGGGGTGGATGTGTCCTACCATAATGAAGATGTGGATTTTGCGGCTTTGAAGAAAGCCGGTGTTTCCTTTGTCATGATCCGCTGCGGCTACCGCGGGTATACAAACGGAACAATCAGTGAAGATGAAAAGTTCAGAGAATATATCCAGGCAGCTGAAGATGCGGGTCTGGATGCAGGCGTCTATTTCTTCTCCCAGGCTGTTACCGCTGAAGAAGCAGCGGAAGAAGCCCGCTTTGTGCTGGAGGAAATCCGCTCCTATAACATTACGATGCCGGTTGTATATGACAATGAAATCATCACGGAAGATGAAAATGCCAGGGGCAATGCCATCTCCATACAGCAGCGCACGGATGATGCTGTTGTCTTTCTGGAAAATATCAGACAGGCCGGCTATACGCCGATGCTTTATGCCAGCACACAGACATATGATGAACTGTATGACTATACGTATCTCAATGACTATGATACCTGGATTGCCCAGTATGAAAGTCTGAATACGTATCCCTATGCCTATTCCATGTGGCAGTATTCTGATACCGGTATTGAAAATACGGCATTAGCGGGACTGGATCTTGATATTCAGTTCATTCCAAAGGCACAAGCGACAGCTGCGTCCTGAGCAGTCTGCCGGATGCTCTGCCATGGGAAACAGCTTCCACCTGATCCAGCAGATCAGCGCCGCTGCTTTCCACCATGGCATGTACGCTGTCATCGTAGTAGATATCACGTATGGTATGGTAAGTGCGCAGCCATGTTTCAAGACTGCCCTGCAGGCTGTAATCATAGCTGATCTCATACACATATATCATCTTTTCCATGGCTTTGGGGCAGGCTCTGCAGGCATCTGCCACAATGCCGCCATAGGCCCGCACAAGACCGCCTGTTCCCAGTTTGATGCCGCCGAAATAACGGACAACACAGGCACAGACATTGTTCAGGCCGCTTTTTTTCAGACTCTCCAGCATGGGCATGCCGGCCGTGCCGGAAGGTTCGCCATTATCGCTGGAGCGGGTGATGGCATTGTCTTTGCCGATGACATAGGCAGTACAGACATGGGTTGCATCCCGGTACTGTTTCTGTACATCTTTGATGAAAAGACGTGCTTCTTCTTCCGTGCTGACATTGCTTAAGATACAGATGAAACGGGAATGACGTATCTCGGTTTCACATTGATATTGGTTTATGATTCGCATAAACAGATTATATAATATTTGCAGTTATGAGCAGAATACAGAAACTTGATACACAGACCGCCAATATGATAGCGGCAGGTGAAGTCGTTGAAAGACCAAGAGGCGTGGTGAAGGAACTGGTGGAAAATGCCATGGATGCCGGAGCCACAAGAATCATCATTGCGATGGAGCAGGGCGGTCTTTCAAAACTCAGTGTGGAAGATAACGGGATTGGTATGGATCATGCGGATGCAAGGATGGCGTTTGAGCGCCATGCCACCAGCAAGATTCATAAGGAAAGTGATCTCTGGAATATTCATACCATGGGTTTCCGCGGGGAAGCGCTGCCTTCCATTGCCTCGGTCAGCAGACTGACGATGCTGACAAGTGACGGCAGTGACGGGACAAAGGTTGTGATGTCCTATGGTAAAGAGGAAGTGTATGAAGATGCCCCGGCACCCCAGGGCACAAAGATTACGGTGGAAGGGCTTTTCTATGAAACGCCGGCGCGTCTGAAACATATGCGTTCCGCCGCCTATGAAGGCAGTCTCATCCAGTCGCTGGTACAGGCATTTGCCCTGGGACGGCCGGACATCGCTTTCCGTTTGTATCATGAAGGAAGAGAGTGCTTCCGTACCAGCGGCAGCGGTTCGCTGCAGGAAGTCGTATACCAGGTGTTTGGAAGAGGGGCGGCGGAAAATGCCATCCCGGTGGATTTTGAAGATTATGATTATCATGTGACAGGATGCATCATCAGGCCTTTTATCAACCGTGCTTCCCGCTATGGCATGCATATCTTTCTGAACCGGCGCATGGTAAAGGAAAACAGACTGTATAAAGCCATCCTGGATGGATACCAGGGCTTTCTGCAGGAAGGAAGATATCCTCTGGCTGTTGTCAACGTGGATATGGATCCCCACATCATTGATGTCAATGTTCATCCTTCCAAGTGGGAAGTCAGACTGTCCAAGCAGAATCAGCTGGAATATCTGCTTAAAGATCAGATTCATGAGGCTTTAACAAAAGCCATGAATGCCAAAGAAGAAGAGCCTGAGGTCATATCCGGTACAGTCTATGTGCCATTATCCTTCAGTGATGATGAGATGCGTCCGACACCGCAGGAAGAAATGAAGGTGGCGCAGGACAGTCCGGCTTATGCCGCAGATCAGAAAGAAGAAAAGCCGCTGACCTGTGAAGCAGAGCAGAAGGCGGATGAAGCCATTCTTCAGAAAGTGACACCCGCTGAAGAAACAGAACCGGAAGAAGAGGAGGAAAAGATTCCTTTTCCTTCCTATACAGTGATCGGTCAGTACCGGAAGGATTATATTCTCTGCGCGTGTGAACAGGGATTGATGGTGGTGCATATTGCCAGAATGCGCCAGCGCATCAGCTATGAAGAAGATATCCGGCGCATGAAGACATCAAAGGGAAAGCAGGATCTGCTTGTGCCGCTTACCCTGCATGTTTCCGCGGCTGATGTTGAGCGGGCGGATGAGCTGAATGCGGCGATTGCTGATACGGGAATTGTGTTTGAGCCGTTTGGCAGTGACACCCTGCTTGTGCGCAGTATGCCTTTATGGCTGTGCGGACAGGATATAGAGGAAGAAAAACTGTTATGTGATCTCTGCGAGATCTATCTGAAGGAAGAACATAAAGTGGATGTCTGTGATCTTGCGGCCAGGGAAGCCGTCAAATACATGAAGGAAAACCACCGTTCTTTAACCATGGATGAAATGAAGAAGTATATGGAACAGCTGCAGGCATGTGACAATGCGTTTACGGATCCGTTCGGCCGGGCCATTGTCATCATTGTGGATGAGAAACATCTTCTGAGGTCATTTGGATGAAGAAGGTGCTGGTCATTGCCGGACCGACGGCGGCCGGCAAATCATCCTTTGCCGTAGAAATGGCACATCTATTGAATGGAATTGTCATTTCCGGCGATTCCATACAGGTGTACAGGGGCTTTGATATCGGCTCCGGCAAGGTGACAGAAGATGAGAAGGACGGCATTCCTCATGCTTTACTGGATATACGCACCATGCACGAACACTACAGTGCGGCCGACTTTCAGAAAGAAGCACGGCATGTCATTGATACATCATCTTATTTTCCGATCATCTGCGGCGGTACAGGCCTGTATCTGAAGGCATGTCTTTATGACTACCGTTTTGAGGAAGAAGAAATGCATACCGATCCTTCTCTGGAACAGATGGACAGTGATACGCTCTATGCCTTATTGGAAGAAAAAGACCCCTCTCAGGCGGAAAAGATTCATCCCCATAACCGCCGGCGCATCATCCGGGCTCTGACGATTCTTGAAAATACCGGCATGCGCATGTCCGATATCAATGCCCTGCAGAAACATGAACCGGTCTATGATGTGTTCATTGCCGGATGTACGATGGAACGGGATGTGCTGTATGAGCGCATCAATGCAAGAGTGGACGGCATGTTCAAGGCAGGTCTCAGGCAGGAAGTGGAAAAGCTGCTGGAACAGGGCTGTACGTTTGATGATCAGCCCATGCAGGGGATCGGCTATAAGGAATGGCAGGCTTACTTCAACAAAGAAGCGGACGAAGAAGAAGTGAAGGAAAACATCCAGAAGAATTCCCGACACTTTGCCAAACGCCAGTATACCTGGCTCAGGCATCAGATGCCGGTACACTGGTTCAATGTCCTGGATGAAACACAGAAGGAAAAAATGAAGAAGGAAATTCTGGAATGGAGTACATATGAACAGAAAGAAGATTGAAAGACAGCTGGCAAAGCATTATCTGTGTGATTTCATCATCTATGCCGGCATCATGACCGCATTCTTTACATGGCTTTTATGGGACAGTGATGCCATGCTGCTGGTGCTGAGCATTATCGCAGCGGTCCTTCCCGGGGCACTTGTCTGTGTCATTCTGTATCTGATCCGCAAGCACAGAACATTTGATCGGCCATTGCCCTGGCTTGATAACAGTCCGTTTGAGCGGCTGACAAAGGATCTCTGTCTTTCCAATGATTATCTTGTCTACTATGACCGGCTGAAGTACTGGTTTGTCAGAAGAAATGAAATAACAGACATCACCACCACGGAAGGGGATGGCAGAAAGCAGGCTGTGTTTACCTTGAAGCGGCGCAGCGGCCTGCCTTTCTCCTATATCTATGAGCCGGCAAAGCAGCCGGATCTCTATGAGCGGATCGCGCACTGGACGCAGCTTGAAAAGACATGTCCCTATTGCGGGGCTGTGAATCCGGCGGATGCGGTGTTCTGCGGCAATTGCGGCAAAGATCTTGGCGGTGCTAAGCCCATGCCCGCAAAGAAGGATACCGGTGCCATTGCAGCAATGGTGATTCTGACAGCCATGTTTATTCTTCTGATCTGTTTCAGAAGCAGATTCGGTTTATGACAGAAGTAGACAGATGGGCCCTTCTGTAGAGTCATCTGATTGACTTTCCTGTAAGCTTCATTAAACTAATAGTTAATCCTCAGAGTGTCAGAGGATGGAGGTTAGATATATGAGTGAGTATAATCAGCAGGTCTATACTGGCGGCAAGACGCTGCAGCAGTATATGACCAGCGTATTTACAACAATGGCAGCCGGCCTTGGCATTACGGCGCTGGTTGCGGGCCTGGGTTACTATAACCTGGTGAGCGGAGGATGGATGTACAGCCTGGTGATGAATGGCGGCTACAGCATGGTATCCATGATTGCCTTCATCGTACAGCTTGTCCTGTGCTTCAGTATTTCCAGAAGCCTTACATCCATGAATCCGGGCAGAACCAAGGGGCTGTTTTTGGGCTATGCGGCCATCACCGGATTCACCTTCACGGTACTGCCGCTTGTCTTTGGCGCTGCAACGGTATTTACCGCATTCGCTTTCTCCGCTGTCATGTATCTGGCGGCTGCCGTGATCGGAAGATTTACCAGAGTGGATCTGTCAAAGTTCTCCGGCATCTTCATCGGTGCGCTGTTTGCCTTGGTACTGGTATCGATTCTGTCGATGTTCATTCCATCACTTGCCAGCAGCCTGGTCATCTCCTATGCAGGTGTGCTTCTGTTCTTAGGACTAACCGCATGGGACATGCAGAGAATTACAAACTTCTATTATCAGACTCAGGGCAATGATGCACTGAGTGAGAGCGTATCCGTCTATGGTGCGTTTGAGCTCTATCTGGATTTCATCAATATCTTCCTGTACGTTCTGCGTATCTTCGGCAGAGGGTCATCTTCAAGGAATTAAAGAAAGCAGGCACGGCCTGCTTTTCTCTTAAGGAAAGGAGGCACGCGATGCGGATCATTGATTATCCATTCCATCAGTATTACCATCAGTTCATGATCATCGAAGCAGATGATCTGACCGAACAGCTTAAAGCAGAGATTGCCGTAACAGAGAATGACTGCTATGTGCTATCTTCAGCGTATTGTGATGCGGAAGGTTCCGTCCGTTTCAATGTGCTTTCCTTAGGCAGCGATTGGCAGAATTGTTACAGAGGATTAAGAAGAAAGGCAATGCTTGGCTCCTATGCCATGGAAGAAGTGGCAGAACGGCAGGCACGTCCTGTTGCTGTACCGACCGCAGCCATGATCCGCAAGAACGCCTGCTTCCTCAAGGATGCGGAAAAGGATGTGGATGAGGATGTGCGGTGGCTGCGTAAGGATGAAAGACTGGATGCTTTGCGGGTACCGGGCTATGCGGATATACTGATTGCGGATTTTCTGCTGCAGGATGAACTGGTGCCGGCTGAGATCTGTGCAACCGGGATTGAAGGACCGTTTTTAACGGGTGTACTGGCGGAAGAGTTCAGAGGGCATCCGCTGTTTGAAACGCTGAAATGTCTGCCGTATATGCTGCAGAATGAATTCCGGCTGTTAGTGGTACAGGCCGGAAACAACCTCAGCCGGCAGGATCAGGAAAGAATCGAAAAGATCAGAGCGTTCTATGATTCCGCCGGGGTTGATTTCGGCGGTATGAATATCAGGAGTTGAGAATGAGTATTACAAATCATGAAGTAGAGTACAAGTGTCCTTACTGCGGGGAAACATTCACGATTACCGTGTATGATTCCATCAATGTAAAGGATGATCAGGACATGCGGGATCGGTCTGTGATGGGTGAAGTATTCCAGCAGACCTGCCCCCACTGCGGAAAGCAGTTCATGGTCCAGAATGAATTAACTTACATTGATCCGGACCATAAGTTCATTCTGTTTGTCTCATCAAAGCCGGTGGCCGGCTTTGATGTCAGGAAAGTCACAGAACCTCTGATCAGGCAGGGATATACCCTGAGAAGATGTGAAACCGTAGCGGAGTTCACCGAGAAGATTCAGATTCTGGAAGACGGGGTGGATGATGTATTAGCTGAACTGGCCAAGTATGACAGCTACATAGAATTCTGTGACAATAACAAGGACCAGGCAAAGGATGTGACGGCTGTGGAATACCAGAAGTGTGAAAACGGCGTCATGAAAATCAATGTCAAGACAGATGATAAAGGCATGGCCTTCATCATCCCGATCTCCATGCTGGAAGAGGAAAGAGATCAGCACAAAGATCTGTATCATGTGGATAATGAAACATTCCCCTGTGTCAACAGCCAGTGGATGGTATCCTTATTTGAAGTGCCGGATGGGAAAGCATGATTCCCATCCTTTTT
>ONOV01000190.1 GCA_900319505.1 uncultured Erysipelotrichaceae bacterium | reverse complement strand
CTTCTATCCGATGATCATCATTGCCGGCATGTTTCTGATTGCCCTGGGTTTCAGTATGGAAAACAGAGCCAGAACAAAAACCGCAGAGCAGCTGGAATTTGCCATGCGCCATGATGCTTTGACGGGTCTTCTCAATCGGCAGGCGGCCCTGCAGCAGATGGGACAGGATTCCCGCCTCAAAAAAGACGGCTATTCGATCATCCTGCTGGATCTCGATGATTTCCAGGAGATCAATGAAACATACGGCCATGATAATGGCGATACCATCCTGCGTTCCCTTTCTCTGGAGCTTCAGGCGATCGGCCGCAGGATGAATGCGTCCATCTGCCGCTATGGCGGAGATGAGTTTCTGATTGTCTTCTATGGCCGTACGCTCAGGGAACAGGATGAGGCTGCAGCAGCTGTTCTGCAGGTGTTCCGGCGGGAGCGCAAAGTCGGCTTTGATACGATCTGTCCTTACTGCAGTGCAGGTATTGTCAATTCGTGTGAAGGGGTCAGTGTAAGCGAGCTCATCCTGCAGGCGGATCTTGCCCTGAATCAATCCAAGCGGAAAGGCAAGAACCTTGCAACCCTGTATACACCGGATCTCAGTGAAGCGGAAATCCAGAGGGAAGAGACAAAGAACTCCGTACTGGATGCGATTGAACATGACGGTCTTTACATGCTGTATCAGCCCCAGGTCTGTACAGCCACCGGAAAGCTCATCGGATTTGAAGCGTTAGTCAGAATGAAGGATAAGGACATCGGTCCGGGTGTTTTCATTCCTCTGGCTGAAGAAAACGGCTGGATACGAGAGATCGGCCGGCGGACGACGGCAATGACCATTCAGCAGATTGCCGATTGGCGCAGGGAAGGTCTGACTCCGCCGCCGGTATCCCTCAACTACAGTGCCGGCCAGCTCAGCGATACGGGATATATATCCTTCCTTGTGTCGTTATTGAAGCAGTATCATCTGCCGGCTGACTGCGTCAAACTGGAAATTACCGAACGGCTTGCCATGTCGGATAATGAAGAGATCAGACAGTTCTATCATCAGGTGAAAGAAGCCGGACTCAGCCTGCATATGGATGATTTCGGTACGGGCTATTCCTCCTTTGCGGCACTGTCCTATGTGCCGGTGGATACCGTCAAGATTGACAAGTCACTGGTAGATGCCTATCTCACGCAATCCTGCGCTGATGTGTTCCGCAATATCGTGGATATGGTACATGCCCTCCATAAAAGCATTATTGTCGAAGGGGTAGAAAGAGAAGAACAGTATGACATGCTGAAAAAGTTCAGGGCGGATTCCATCCAGGGCTATTACTTCGGCCGGCCATTAAGCAGCAGTGATGCCGCGGAAGATATCAGAAAAGGCAGTCTTCTGTCAGAAAGGAAGCATCTATGAAAATCACCGTCAATTCCATCGAATTGAATCTGCCGGATGTATGTGAACCATCACCCTTACCTGCCGGTTTTCCTTCCGGCAGTGCATCTCTTTCCTTTCAGAAAGAACAGACAATGGCTTATATTCTCTTTATTCCCATGTCCATTGCCCATGCCATGCCCCGCCATGCTCTGGATACGGTCATTGCAAAAAACAGAGAAGGATTGGCTGAAAATGAAGGCTTAGTCGATGCTGGGGAAGGAAAGAGCGACAGCGGGGAAGATATGGTGTATGTCATTGAAAAGCGAAGAGAAGCAGATGATACAGTGACCTATCTGCTCTATTGTCATTACTTCAAAGAGGATCAGGTCATCCACATCCAGGGCTATTTCAATGCGGCAGCCGTTGAAGAAAGAGAAACAGAAGTCAGAAAAGTGATGGAAAAGGAAGGAATTCCTGTTGAGCCATGGTGTCATGATCCGTTTGACTCTTCTGTCAGCGACGGCTTTCTGATGAACCAGTCGGAACAGGAAAACTTCGATGGGATGTTTCCTTATCATCCTTTGACCATGTGCCGTGCCTTTCGGGATTATATTGCGGAGAATAACTGATCTGGTCTTATAAATGTTATCTGTTCTGGCTATTTATATATATCCAGATCTATCGTACCTTATAAGCATCCTGAGGGGGATAGACATATGGAAAACAGAAACAGAATCCTGAAACTGTGCGTTACCGGCCTGATGGCCGCATTGGCTTATGTGGCATTCACATATCTGCAGATCAAGATCCCGACACCGGGAGGCTATACTTCCTTTCATTTAGGCAATACATTTGATGTGCTGGCATCATTGCTGCTGGGCGGATGGCTTGGCGGCGCTGCCGGGGCACTCGGTATGGGGATCGGTGATCTGCTGGATCCGGTCTATGTGACTACGGCACCGAAAACAATTATTCTGAAGCTTGGCATCGGCCTGATCACCGGCCTTGCTGCCCATAAGGCATTCAGAATCCAGACTCTGTCCGGCAAGAAAATGACAAGAGCAGCTTTCCTGTCTTCTGCGGCCGGCATGGCATTCAACTGCATTGGGGAACCGCTGTTCGGCTATTTCTATACTGCGGTGATTCTGGGTGCTCCAGCTGATGCGGCCAAAGCACTAGCCGGATGGAATGCCATTACAACATGCACCAATGCCGTACTGACGGTCATTATCGCATCTCTTCTGTATCTGGCTCTGTATCCAAGACTGAAAACCAACGGTACACTGCAGAAGATTGGCCCGCATTACGGTTCTTCAGAACATACAGAAACCAGTGCAAAAGCAGCCTGATTACTATTCCCATCCGTACGGAAGCGGATGGGATTTTCTGTATATAATAGAAGGAAAGAAAAGAGGTTTGTATGGAATACAGAAAAATGGGAAATGTCTATGCAGTACGCATTGACAGAGGTGAGGAAGTACTTGCGTGCCTGAGTGAACTTGCCGAAAAAGAGAAGATTGAAACCGCATCGGTAGAGGGAATCGGGGCAGCTGATCTTGTTGAGATGGGACTGTATGATGTCAAGGCACAGAAGTATATGTCTGGAGTAAAAGAGGAACCCCTGGAAATCACTTCACTATTAGGCAATATCACAAGAAGTGAAGGCAGACCGTATCTTCATCTGCATATTACTGTGGCAGATCAGGATCATCATACGTTCGGCGGCCATCTCAACCGGGCCCGCATCGGCGGTACGTGTGAACTGTTTGTGACAGTATATGATGGTGCGATCGGCCGTAAGAAGGATACTGAAACCGGTACAGGTCTGAATCTGTTTGCTTTCTGAAATAACAGAGGATAAATGAAAAAGGATTGAGCGCGCTCAATCCTTTTTGCATGCTGTTGATTATTCACCGTCTCTTGGTTTCATGGTCGGATACAGCAGAACATCACGAATGGAATCCTGACCAGTCAATAACATGACAAAGCGGTCAATGCCGAAGCCGATGCCGCCTGTCGGAGGCATGCCGTATTCCAGTGCTTCAACATAATCTTCATCCATTTCAGATGCTTCATCATCACCGAGCTTCTTGAGTTCCAGCTGTTTTTCAAAGCGCTGTCTCTGATCAATCGGGTCATTCAGCTCCGTGAAGGCGTTGTCCATTTCAATGCCGCATATCTCCAGTTCAAATCTCTGGGTGAAGCGGGGATCCTCCGGATTCTTCTTGGCCAGCGGAGAGATCTCAATCGGATGGCCCCAGACAAAGGTAGGCTGAATGATCTTGTCTTCACAGAACTGATCGAAGAACAGTGAGATAATATTGCCGACGGTTCTCTGGTGCGGGGCAACTTCAACATTGTGTTCAGCGGCCAGCTTCAGAGCCTCATCAACCGACATCGGCTGCCAGAAATCAACCCCGGTGACTTCTTTGACCGCATCCACCATGTTCCATCTCTTGAACGGAGCCTTCAGAGATACGTTCTGTCCCATGAAGGTGAAGTCGGTTCTGTTGAAGACTTCCATGGCAACGGATTCGAAGAGATTTTCATTCAGTTCCATCATGCCCTTCAGATCAGAATAGGCACAGTAGGCTTCCATGGAAGTGAATTCCGGATTGTGCTTGAGATCCATGCCTTCATTACGGAATACACGGCCGATTTCATATACTTTTTCAAGACCGCCGACAATGAGTCTCTTTAAAGGAAGTTCGGTGGCAATGCGCAGATAGAAGTCCTTGTCGAGAGAGTTGTGGTGGGTGATGAACGGTTTGGCGTTGGCGCCGCCTAAGATCGGGGAGAGGATCGGGGTTTCTACTTCAATGTAGCCCTGGGAATCCATGTAGTGCTGGATGGCACGGATGATACGGGGTCTGAGAATGGCGATCTCACGGGAATCATCATTCATGATGAGATCGAGGTATCTTCTTCTGTATCTTTCCTCTTTGTCGGTCAGGCCATGGTACTTCTCAGGCAGCGGACGCAGCGCCTTGCTGAGGTGGGTGTATTCCTTTGCTTCTACGGAGAGTTCACCGGTCTGGGAGCGCATCACACGGCCTTTGATGCCGATGATATCACCGAGATCGCTCTGCTTGAATAACTCATATGTTTCTGTGCCGAGCACACGTTCATTGACCAGAACCTGGATTCTGCCTTCTCTGTCCTGCAGAGAGATGAATCCGAGCTTTCCCATTCTGCGCTTGGACATGAT
>ONOV01000094.1 GCA_900319505.1 uncultured Erysipelotrichaceae bacterium | reverse complement strand
GATTGCTGTCATCCATACAGCTGCGATCACCCCGGAAGTCCAGCGGTATTGAAACTGCTGCAGAAAGACACGCCGCAGGTGATTGCCGGCACGAAGTGAGAACGGCTGGAGATTCTGGAAGAGAAGGATATTATCCGCATCAGCAGCCGGCAGGGCCATGTCTATGCTGTCTGTCTGAAAGGAACGTAACGGCTGAAACAGCGCATGTATGAGCTGGAAGGAAAGAACTTTGTCAGAATTTCCAGCAGCGGCATTATTTATCTCTCGCAGTCGGATCATTCTGATACATCGATGAGCGGAACAGTTTTGATACGCATGAAGGATAACAGTACGGTTTCAGTGAGCCGCCGCTGTCTGACAAAAGTAAAGAAAATACTGGGACTTCAGGAGGAAAACAAGATGAAGAAAACAGTATGGGGAAGCGCTGTTTGTTTTATGGCAGGCACAATGATCGGTACACTCATTCCCATTCTTATTTCTCTGCAGGCTGGAAAGGGACAGTATGATCCGGCTGCCCCGTATCTACTGTCCATCGTGCCGGATGAAGTTCATGCTGTACTGCTGCAGTTTGTTCTGACCGGGTTCATGGGAATCGGCTATGGAGCCGGCATGATGGTATTTGAAAATGAGAAGATGAGCCTGCTGCAGCAGACTGCTCTCTACTTTGTGATTGCCTGTGCCGTTCAGTTTATTCCAGCCTGGTTCTGCGGGTGGATGGAACACAGTCTGCCGGCAGTTCTGACATATGTGATGGTGTTTGTGATGATCTCTGCACTCATCTGGATCATGATTTATGCAGGGATCAGGCACATGGGCAGAAACATGAATCAGAAGCTGAAAAAGCAGTGATCTAGTGCTTGCAAAGCCACTTGTAAAGTGCTACATCCAAAGTACAGAAGTACCTTATGGTTATGCATAGAAAAGGAGGCTAATATGAATCAGGAACAATTTACCCGCATGCATGAGGGAAAAGGATTCATCGCCGCACTGGATCAATCCGGCGGCTCTACACCGAAGGCATTGAAGGCCTATGGCATCGCTGAAGGCACATGGCATAATGAAGAGGAAATGTTTGATCTGGTCCATGCCATGCGGACCCGTATCATGACAAGCCCTTCCTTTACAAGTGAAAGGATTCTGGCAGCCATTCTGTTTCAGAACACCATGGAAAGAAAAGTCGACGGCATGTATACCGCTGACTACCTGTGGGAAAAGAAAGGCATCATTCCGATCCTGAAGATCGACAAGGGGCTCAAAGACGAAGAGAACCATGTCAGGATGATGAAGCCGATTCCGGATCTTGACAAGACCCTTGCCCATGCTTTGAATGACAGACACATCTTCGGCACCAAGGAAAGAAGCGTCATTCTTGATTATGATGAAAAGGGCATCGCTTCCATTGTGGACCAGCAGTTTGTCCTGGGCAGACAGGTATACCGCGACGGTCTGATTCCGATTCTGGAACCGGAAGTGGATATCCACAGTCCGCACAAGAAGGAATGTGAAGCACTGCTGAAGAAGCTCATCATTGAACGGCTTCATGAACTGCAGGATGAAAAGATCATGTTCAAGCTCACCATTCCGACCGTTGACAATCTTTACAGTGATGTCATGGCGGATCCACATGTGGTCAGAGTCGTCGCTCTGTCCGGCGGCTACAGCCAGGCGGATGCCTGTGCCTGTCTTGCCAGAAATCACGGCATGATTGCCAGTTTCTCCCGGGCATTTGCCCAGAATCTCAGAGTGGATCAGAGTGATGAAGCATTTGATGCGGAGATTAAAAAAGCCGCAGAGCTGATTTACAATGCCTCTGTGGCTTAAGCTTCAAAGCAGATGATCGAAGACATAGCGGCCGAAGCCGTCCTGTGAAACGGGATAATCCGTAATGGCATCGGAAACAGCCTTCACATCCGGCAGGCCGTTAGCCATACAGATGCCGTGTCCCGCTGTTTCAAGCATCTGAATATCATTTTCGGCATCTCCGAACGCCCATACCTCATTCAGATCGATGGCATTGTTCTGACAGTATTTCTGCAGGGCAATGCCTTTATTGATGGCCGGGCTCTGGAATTCCAGCATGATCGGGGTCGTGCGGAAACAGGTGACCTTTTCATTGATAAAGGTACGTGCAAAGTGCTCAGCTTCTTCACATTCCGTTTCTGTATCAAAGCGGTAGAGGATCTTGGCGGTCGGTTCTTTCCAGAAGGCGGAAAGTGAAGCCGGCTTTACAACCGGGGTATGGTTGCGCCTGGCGTAGAAGAGGGTTGTTTCATCTGCTTCATTGACGATTTCACAATGATCGCCATAGATGAAGAAATGAAAGGAAGGATGATATGCATACATCTTCTCAATGACATACTGAATCACTTCAGGCGGCAGGAAGGAAAACTGTTCTTCCTTACCCGTATGTACATCCCGCAGCACAGAACCATTCAGACCGATCAGAAAATCAAAATCGAAATCCATGCCCCAGTCCTCTGCACTTGTTTCAATGCCCTGCCAGAGCGGTCTGCCGCTGGCAATGCCAAGCTTTACACCGTGCTCATGCAGGGCTTTGAATGCTTCAATTTCCTTTGGCCGCACGGATTCTCCCATGACTCTTAATGTATTATCAATATCAGCTGCACATACTCTGATTTTTTCCATATTCTTCTTACCTCAGCCATACTATTACAATACAGATTTTTCCAGAATGCAAAGAAAAAGCAGCTCCACTATGAAGCTGCCTGAAAGAATCAGAAGAATCTTTCCACCAGATCTCTTGAATATTCAGCGGTTTCTTCCATATCGCCAAAGCTCATGACTTCACCCGCATAATAGGTATTGTATCTGCCCTGCATGGCTTCTACTTCATCATACCAGCCGGCTTTGTAATCTTCGGAATAGATATGCGGGAAGTAATACCAGGCCTGTTCCTTAATGACATTGCTGGCCGGGTTGTGCATGGTCTTCAGATCATTCAGCACGGTCTTCTTACATACATCATACGGAATTTCCTTTTCATCCTTATGATTGCGCAGGGCATATGTTGTGATCGGCTGATTGACATCATCCCGCCATCTGTTGTAGTAGACCATCAGATGACCGCGGCGTTCCGGGGTCATGTTTTCAAATACATAGTAGGAAATATCCGGATGATCTTCCGGTTTTGTCTCTACTGCCAGTACATCGTATCTTTCATAATCGATTTTATCGAAGTGGCTCTTTTCATCCTCCCTGATATCCGCATAGCTGCCGAAATACTGCAGCGGGGAAGTGACGATGAGCTGATCGAAGACCTCCTGCTGTCCATTGACAGTAATGGTGACGGTGCCGTCTTTTCTTTCAATGTGCGTGATGTCGCTGTTCAGTCTGGCACCATGTTTCAGCTTTGCGTTGAGATGTTCCCAGATGGACTGCGTACCGTCTTTCCATGTCCATAAGTTCAGGTTGATGAAGTACATGGTGGTCGCAAAGTCGAGATATTTCAGCACATAGGCTGCCGGAATTTCATCAAAGTAGCCATAGCCGAACGATGTATACGGGCCGACCCAGATATCCTGAACCAGTTCAATATCATTGAGGGCACAGAAGTCTTTGAACGGCAGACACAGATCCTTGAGATTTTCGTTATGTCCTTCCACATGTTCATGACTGGCCGTAGCCGCATAGCCGTCATATCTGCCTTCCGCAACTCCGCGGTGACCGTTGACATCATAGCCTTTGTACTTTGTCTCCAACAGTTCAGCTAATTTCTTGACCTGGCCCTTCATCTTCAGCATATGGGGAATCTGCAGGGGATTCTTCCTGGGATTGAAGGGATCGATTTCCCTGCCGTCCTTGTCCTTGTACTTGCGGATGAGCTGCGGTCCATCGTGGGTGATGCCGCAGAATTCTTCTACTTCATGCACGGCAAAGTAGCTGGGTGCACCCATGATGGCTCCCATTTCGTATCTTCTGCCGTTATACACGGGACTGTGGCACTTTCCGCCGACATGGTCCTCTTTTTCAAAGATGGTGTAGTTGAAGAAGCCTTTCTTTTCCAGATACATACCGGCGGAAAGACCGGCAGGTCCGGCACCGATAATCGCAATACGCGCGTTCTTGTCCATAAATTATGATCTCCTTTAAGAACTTGTCTTCCTGTATTATCGCATACTTTACAATTTTGTGTATGTATCATGTTATAATCTGTTCAGAAAATCTTCGGAAAAAATATGGAAAGATTCAGATCATTTGAAACAATTCTGAAAGCCCATGGCAGGGCGCCTGCTCTGCGCAGGGGGGAGGAAGTTCTGACGTATCATGAACTGCTGTCAGCAGTTCATGAACGGGCCGCCAGGCTGCAGGCTTCTTCCATTACCTGCATGGGCATTCTCAATGACAGTTCATTGGAGAGTGTGATTGAGATCTTTGCCTGCGTACAGGCAAAGATCCAGGTAGTCATGCTGGAAGAAAACATGCGTGATGAAGTATTGAAACAGCTGATTCACTATGCGGATATCGACGGTCTTTATGGGCCTTCAGTCCGCTGCCATGCGCTTTCTTCTGTTTTGAGCGAAGGTGTGAAAGGACCATCGGATCGGATTCTGTTTTTCACAAGCGGTACCACATCCGCTTCCAAGGCGGTCGTATTAACACAGGAGAGCCTTTGTGCCAGTGCGTTCAATGGCAGTCTTGAACTGCCTTTGAAACAGAACGATACGCTGCTTTCCTTTCTGCCGCTGTCGCATGTCTATGGGTTTGTGTGCGGTCTTTTATGGCCGCTGTATGATGGGGCATGCGTGTGTCTGATGCAGGGCAGAAGGCATATTGCGGATGACTGCGGCTATTATCATCCCAGTGCATTGACGGCGGTACCATCCATCATGGCATTCTTACTGAAACATGATCTGCTCAATCCGGAACTGAAGACAGTGCTGATCGGTTCGGGCAGCTGTCCGGACGAAGTGCTGGCGGCGGTGAAAGAAAAGGGCATTCATGTGTCCTATGGGTATGGTCTGACGGAGGTCAGCTCCGGGGCGGCCATTTCTACCGGCGGGAATCCGCGGGCCATGACGGTATGCCATGACTTTAAAATATGCTTCGACAGTGATCATGAAATCCTGCTGTACAGTCCGCCGTGCATGATGCAGGGCTACTATAAGCATCCTGAAGATACAGAAGAAGTACTGCAGGATGGATGGCTTCATACCGGGGACCTCGGGTTTCTGGATGAAGAGGGAAAGCTGCATTTAATCGGACGGAAGAAAGATATTCTGGTCCTGGAAGATGGTACGAAAATTTTCCTGCCGGAATATGAGGCTGAGCTGGAAGAAGCACTTGGGGAAAAGGACTTTGCCTTAGTATTAATCGATGAGCATCCGATGCTGTATATTCATACGACTTTGCAGGAAGATGAGATAAAGCAGAAGATCAGTGCATTGATGCGTACAAAGCCCATCAGCCACCGTATCAGTGCGATCCTGTCAGCAGAACAGGAAATACCGCTCGGTGCATCCGGCAAGAAGATCAGATGGCAGATTCAGAAGGAGGCAGAACAATGCTGGAAAGAGAAGAAGTAATAAAAGGTGTCATTGCCGTGATCAAGGACAATGTGCCGGAGATGTTCGGCAGTGATCTCGATGAGAATACCGTACTCAATGAACATGGCAATGTGGATTCCATGGGATTCATCCTGATTGTGACAAAGCTGGAAGGAAAATATGATGTGCATATTCCGGATGAAGCCTGGATCTCTTTGACAACCGTAGGCGATCTGGCGGATGCCATCCTGAAATACAGCGAGAAATGAAAGAAGTGTTTACCCGTACGTATCAGGCTGAAGCCAGTACATGTGATCCGTTTCAGAAGATGCGTCTTTCCGCCATTGCAGAGCGCATGCAGGCCTGTACCATTGCCCATACGATTGAACTTGGCTGTCCAAGGGAAATGACCCTGGATCGGGGGCTGCTCTGGGTGGTTGCCCAGCAGCACATTCAGATTCATCGCATGCCGGTATATGATGAAACTTTCGTCATTGAAACATGGGCTGGAAAGAATATGCATGTGCTGTTTCCCCGCTATACAAGAGTTCTTGTCAAAGATGAAGTCATCATGGAAGCCAGTGCTCTGTGGGTGCTGATGGATATTCATAGCCGGCAGATGATCTTTCCTTCAAAGTACGGTATAGCCATTGACGGCAGGGAGGAAAAAGACATCCCGCTGCCTCATACTGTGCCTGGCTGTGAGATGGATCATCCGGTTTCTCTGACGATTCCCTATTCCTTCTGTGATCTCAACGGCCATCTCAACAATGCCCGGTGTTTTGATGTGGGGGAGGATCTATTGAAGGAACCGTGTAAAGGAAAGGAAATCCGGGAAGCGGATATCGATTATGTCCATGAAATACCGCTGCATCAGACCATCACCCTGTCCCATCAGAAACGTGACAGAGAATACATTACCGGCCGGCTGGATGGTGAGACGGCATTCCGTCTGGCTCTGGCATTTGAACCCTGATCTCATCCGAAAATGGATGAGATTTTTTCATGATACACTTGCATCTATGTGCTGAATATGATATCAAATAGATATCAAGATGATAGGAATCATCATGGAGGATAACATGGAAGAAAAAGTGTTGCAGAAAGCGCATAAAGGCATGCCGGTTCTGATCGGTACAATCGTTCTTTATAT
>ONOV01000096.1 GCA_900319505.1 uncultured Erysipelotrichaceae bacterium | reverse complement strand
GCGATTAATTACTGCGGATTTTATCCTCAGATTTTTGCCATTAACCGCAGTAAAAGCATCCTGCAGAGGTTCGTTCAGACTCAATGCACACAATCGTCCAAAGGCCATGCGGATCACATCATAGAAAGACTTTCCTTTCTGCTGTCATTTTCTTTTCAGCGATGATCCATTTCCACTGCTGATGACCAATATGCATTGCCATAAAGATCCATCATCCTATAGCATTCACTCAGCTTCTCCGGCACTTCTGCATCACTGACTTCAAAACTGCTGTCATACACGGTTTTATCACCTGCCACGCAGGAGTCCTGATAAGTACCGTCATAACTGCAGTAATCCGCGACACAGTCGATGACATCCCCTTCCTGCAGCTGCATCATTGTCCTGGCAGATGTCTCTGTCTCTCCTTCCCGATAATCTCTGACACAGCCGGAAGGATGGTCATCATCGAATACAGGGATCAGATTGACATACTGACTGTTGCGCAAAGCAGGAACACGTCCCATGGCAGCGGTTTCATATTATCTGCAGATACATACCTGTTTTCTAATATATATTCCGGTTACTTGTGAGTAATGTCAGCGTTGCGGCTGTAATGTACTGTAAGCACCGAAAGTTCACTTTGTACAATTCCTTGCCACCCTGTAAAAGGAGTCTAAAATAAACGGTATGAGTGAAAACAGCACTGCTGAAAACCAACTGGGCACTGAACCGATCGGCCGTCTTCTTGTCAGAATGTCTCTGCCGATGATCATTTCCTTTTTCATCCAGGCTTTATACAACATTGTGGATTCCATTTTTGTTTCACGGATCAGTGAAAATGCTCTGACCGCTGTCTCACTGGCCTTTCCAATGCAGATGGCCGCCCATGCCATAGCTGTAGGTCTTTCCGTCGGCCTCAATGCCAGAGTACCGGAAGCCATCGGGGCAAAGGATGAAATACGTGCCAATCGCATTGCCGGCACGGCCATCTTTCTGTCCTTTGTTTCCATGCTTGTATTCATGGCGGCAGGCTTTCTGTTCACCACAGCGGTCTATAAACACCAGACTGATGTTGCTGAAATCATTGACGGCGGCTCCGCATATCTGCGCATTCTCTGGACGGTCAGTGCCGGTGAATTCTTCGGCCAGCTGCTGGAAAAAATGCTGCTATGTGCAGGCTGTCCCCTGTCAGCCATGCTTTCCCAGGCCTGCGGGGCTGTCTTCAACATCATCTTTGATCCGCTTCTGATCTTCGGCATCGGTATTTTCCCGCGTCTTGGTATTACCGGGGCAGCCTGGGCTACGGTGGGCGGTCAGATCGCTGCCGCTCTGCTTGCCCTGATTATGAATCTGAAACACAACCATCTGATCCACCTGCAGCCTTCTGACTTCAGACCGGACATTTCTTCCTGTAAAGATGTTCTGTCCGTCGGCTTTCCCAGCATGGTCACCATCGGCCTTTCCTCTCTTTCCAATTATCTGATCAATCAGATTCTGCTCTCCTATTCCACCACGGCCACCGCTGTGTATGGCATCTGGGCCAAACTGCAGAACTTCTGCTATATGCCTGTATTCGGAATGAATAACGGCATGGTACCGATTCTTTCCTATAATCTCTCTGCCCATCATCCAGACAGAGTAAAGAAAACATTCCACATGGCCTGGGTGTTCATCCTGCTTCTGCAGGTATGCCTGATGGTCATACTGGAATGTATTCCTGCTTCACTGTTATCATTATTTAACGCTTCTGAATCGATGAAAGCCATCGGTATACAGGCACTGCATATCTGTCTTCTGTCGCTTCCCTTTGGCGGCATGACCATTATCATGACCACCGCCATGCAGTCCCTGAGGCATTCTCACTATGCTCTCATCGCCAATATTCTGCGTCAGTTCATCAATCTCTATTTTTTTACAGCATTGCTCAGTGCTTTAACTCATGATCTTTCCATCGTCTGGCGGGCCGTACCGATCGCAGAACTGGCAAGCTTTATCACAGCTTTCCTCCTGATACGCTCCATGTTCAATCACCTTCATTTATCAGAAGACGATGCCCATCGCTTCTAGGATGAGGCCCCAGAACACTCCGCAGGCATACAGCAGTACAATAATTCTGAGATTCTCCTTTACATGACGGTTGGTCCGGCATAATACAAGAATTCCAACTCCCGCACTGACTAACAGACCGCTCATCATCTGTCCGCCTGTCAGCATCCCATCCAGATACAGCTGGGTAATCGCTACTGAAGCACCGCAGTTAGGGATCAGACCGACAAGACTTGTCAGAAAGACACCGATGATCCTGCGGCTTGTAAGCAGTGAACGGATCGCATCTTCCCCGAATCCTTCCACAGCCAGGGTCAGTACAAAGGAGATGGCAAAGACGAATAAGGCAATGTGCAGCGTATGAATAAAAGCAGCTTTAAGGATGGATCCTTCTTCCTCTTCACACCCGCACTGCTCTGCCTCACATAAATCATGAATATGTCTTTCATCAGTCCGGTAATGAACAAGACGCATGACACCGTCAATCACAAAACCGCTCACAATGCCGATGCATACTTTTGCCAATAAGATATGCAGAATAACAGAACTGTCCGTCCGGCTTGAGATCAGCATCGGCAGCATCTCATCGCTGGTGGACAGGAAGACTGCTAACAGCGCACCGGTGGTAATGACCCCGCCGGCATAAAGAGAAGCGGCCGCCGCACTGAACCCGCACTGCGGTACAATCCCGGCAAGTCCGCCAAACAGGGGTCCCATCGCTCCTGCTTTCTTCAGCATTCTTTCCTGTTTCTCACCCGTACTTCTCTCCAGCCATTCCATAATGACATAGGTGAGAAACAGGAAAGGAAGAAGCTTCAGCGTATCAATTCCGGCATCCTTCACTGCATCAATGAACATTTCCATTCTTCTTCTCCTCTTCCTGACAAGTCCGGCATAAGCCGCTGATCAGAGAATCACTGCAATCCAGCGCAAACCCGTAGGAACGATACAGAACAGACTCAATTTCCTGCATTTCACGCTCTTTCATATGAATCACCCTGCCGCACCTGCGGCAGTAAAGATGCAGATGATTACTGCAGCTTTGATCCGGTTTATTGACCTGGTACATCATTTCCTCTTCCCCGATCATTCTGACCCGGCGGATCTGATTCTCTTCATACAGTCTTTCCAGGTTGCGGTATACCGTAGCCAGGTTGATAACACTGCCCTTTTCCTTCAGCCAGGCATAGATTTCCTGTGCCCCGACTCTTTTTTCTTCATGTTCCTGCAGACACTGCAGGATCTCTTCTCTGTATTTCGATCTGTGTGTTCTTGTCATAGCCTGAATATGCGAATCATTCGCAGAAAGTATTATACACAGAATCAAAATAAGTGCAAATGATTCGCATATTCACATTGAAAGATTGTTAACGAAAAGTGTATATAGCCTTTGAAGATCCATGCTATAGTGAAGGAAAGAGAAAACCGGCACCCTGTGCCGGCATGGAGGAAAATTTCATATGGGACTTATATCAGCAGCCCTGAGCGCAGCGGGATCCACTTTAAGAGATCAGTGGAAAGAATACTTCTATGCGGACGCCCTGGACGGCAGAACCATCGCCATCAAGGCAGAGCGCAAGAATAAAGGTATTTTCAACAAAGGCACGGATAACATCATCACCAGCGGTTCAGGTGTCGTGGTGGCGGACGGCCAGTGTGCCATCATTGTGGAAAACGGCCAGGTCGTGGATATCTGTGCCGAGCCGGGTGAATACACCTATGACAATACGGCGGCGCCTTCCGTCTTTTCCGGCAGTCTTGGCGAAGGCATCAGGCAGAGCTTTGCTGAATTCGGCCGCCGCTTTGAACATGGCGGCAGTCCGGCTGCAGACCAGCGTATTTATTACTTCAACACCAAGGAAATGGGCGGCAATAAGTACGGCACGCCGAATATGATTCCTTTCCGGGTTGTCGACCAGCGTGCCGGCATTGACATTGATGTTTCCATCAAGTGCTTTGGAGAATATGCTTTCCGGGTTGCCGATCCGATCAGATTCTACACAAACAATGCCGGCAACTTCGCCGACCGCTATACCACTGATGAACTCTCTTCCCAGATGAGAAGCGAACTGCTCTCTGCCCTGCAGCCTGCTTTTGCCAGAATCAGTGCAGAAGGCATCCGCTACAGTGCTCTGCCCGGCCGTACCAGTGAACTCTGTGAAGCTCTGAAGAGCGAATTAAAAGATACCTGGGGCAAAAGAGGCCTGGAAATCACATCCATCGCTGTCTCTTCCGTTACAGCCGATGAAGAAGATGAGAAGATGCTCAAGCAGATGCAGCGCAATGCTGCCTATACCGATCCCCGTCTTGCGGCAGCCACTTTAGTCGGTGCTCAGGCCCAGGCCATGCAGGATGCGGCCAATAACAAGAACGGGGCCATGAATGGCTTTATGGGAATGAACATGGCGCAGAATGCCGGCGGCATCAATGTAAACAATCTCTACCAGCAGGGTCAGACAGCTGATACAGAACCCGAACAGAACGTCTGGTTCTGCCCTAACTGCGGCACAAAAAACACAGGCAATTTCTGCTTCAAGTGCGGGACAAAGAAGCCTGAATAATCATGCCTTCTTCGCTCACAAACTATTCATGTCCCAACTGCGGCGGTCCTTTACGGTTTGACCCTGAAAAACAGAAACTTGTCTGTGATCACTGCGGCTCTGTTTTTACCGCGGAAGAGATCGACGCCCATTTCAAAGAGAAAAACGAGGAAGCAGTCAGTGTAGAAGAAGAACGGCAGGAAAAAGAGGAAGATGAAATTCTTCATCAGACCTTCTCTTCAGAAGATCTTTCCCACCTGAAAGCCTATACCTGTCCAAGCTGCGGGGCTGAACTGATTGCGGATGAAAACACCGCCGCTTCTTCCTGTCCCTACTGCGGCAATCCCGCCATCATCCCGGCCAGACTTTCCGGCACCCTGAAACCGGACTACATTATTCCCTTTGCCAAAGCAAAGAAAGAAATCATACCGGAGCTGACAAAGTTCTACAAAGGCAGATTCTTCCTGCCGAGAAACTTCAAAGAAGAAAACCACATTGAAGAAGTCAAAGGCATCTATGTGCCTTTCTGGCTGTATGACGGGGATGCGGACATCGATGCCCAATACGCTGCCACAAGAGTCAGAACATACATGCGCGGTGATGATGAAGTCACGGAAACATCCCACTACCAGCTCTTCCGCACCGGCTCTGTTCCATTTGAAGAAATACCGGCAGATGCGTCCAGCAAAATGCCGGATGATCATATGGATGCACTTGAGCCATTCAGGCTGGATGAGGTCCTGCCCTTTGAGATGGGCTATCTTACCGGCTTCTATGCGGATAAGTACGATGTCTCCAGCAGTGCGGATACAGCCCGCATCAATGAAAGAGTCAGAAACACCATCATCAGCCAGTGCCGCGCCAGTGCGATCGGCTATGCGACCCTGGTACCGGTCCATGAAGATGTGGATGTACATGTCAGAGGTGTACACTATGCCTTTCTGCCTGTGTGGGTTCTTTCCACAAAATACAGGGGAAAGAACTATCTGTTCACTATGAACGGACAGACCGGCCGGATGGTCTCAGATCCCCTGCCGCTCAGCTGGCCTAAGATCATCCTCACTTTCTTTCTTATATTCATCGGTCTGATGGTGCTCTTCTATGTCATTCTGGAGGCAGTGCTGTTATGAAAAAGCTATTCAGAATACTTTTCTGTTTCCTGCTTTTCTGCTTCAGCATTATTCCCATCCAGGCCCAAGACAATACCGTATGGATCAAAGACAATGCCGGTATCCTGAGCAGTGAAGAAGCTGAAAAGCTGGAAACACGCATCAATACCCTGGCTGACACCTATGATGTCGGCATCTACCTCTACACCGTAAACAGCCGTGATACCGACAGCATCGAAAGCTATGCCGAAGAAGTCTACAAAGCCGATTCCCTCGGTCTTGGCACAGAAAAAAACGGCATCCTGCTGATCATGGACTTCAGCGACCGCTCCTATGACATCGCAGCTTATGGCAGCACTGCCAATACCTGTTTTACCGACTATGCCAAACAGTGTATGGAAGAAGCCATGTTAAGCGACTTCTCTGATAACGAATGGTACCGCGGTTATGATGCTTTTCTGAACGAAGCGGAAACAGACCTCTACTACGGCATCACAAAGAACGATCCGGTCGATTACAATCATGACCCCATGACCCTGCATGCCGCACAGAATACCATCCGCCTCGTATCATTCTTTGTCCCGCTGGCTATTGCCCTGATCGTATGTATTGTCATTGCTTTAAAGAACAGAACTGCCCGCAAAGCCGCCGAAGCCGCAGCTTATACAGGCGCTCTGTCATTGAAACGGCATGATGATATCTTCACCCACATCACCACCCATGTCACCCATATCAACCGCAATAACGGCGGCGGAAACGGCATGGGAGGCGGCGGCACATCCATCAATGCAGGAGGTTTCTCACATTCCTCCGGTCACTTCTAGAAAATTTCCAGAGAACTTCTGAAGTACTTGAAAGGAGTATCCGATCCCGGATACTCCTTTATTCGTGTTCTCCGTCTTAAAGCACGCCAAAGTGTTCCAAAGCATAATATACACCGCTGTTTTCACATGTATCAGTTACATAGTCAGCGGCAGCCTTTACTTCATCTCTTCCATTACCCATGGCTATACCGATGCCGGCATATTCCAGCATACTGATATCATTGCCGCCATCCCCGAAGGCCATGGTCTCTTCTCTTGCAATATGGAAATGTTCCATTATCTGCTTCATGCCCTCCGGCTTACCGCCGTCACACGGAATCATATCCGCAAACGCATCAGTCCATCTGACCGACTTCATATACGGCGCATGTTTCAGAAATTCTTCATCTTTCTCCGGCAGGATGAGCGGACTGATCTGATAGGTTGGATGAGTAAAGACGCGATGAATATCATCTGCCGGCGTCATCAGATCTTCCCGGCCTATTTTTTTTACATATTCCCATGCATTTTCATTGAACATCAGATCATACTGATAATCCAGCTCCATGAATGTTACAGGATGGTTTACGGTCTCGAGATATGGAATCAGGGTATCAAAAGTCTCCCTGCGGATCGGATGGTCATAGAACATCTTCTTCTCTCCATCCATGCAGTACTGCCCATTCAGCATCACATACCCATCCCAGGGAAAGTTCTGAAAGTTCTGTGACAGCATCTGCAGCTGTACCGGCGGTCTTCCCGTACAGGGAAACAGCAGTACACCCTTCTCTTTCAAAGCATATAAAGCCCGCAGCGTCCGTTCAGGTATTTCGTGGGTAATCATGCTCTGGAGGGTTCCATCAATATCGAAAAAAACAGCCCGTATCATTTCTTCTCCTTCCTGAGAGTAAGCTGCCATCTCAACACTGCCATGGACAGAATCAGAACATAGCCGAT
>ONOV01000199.1 GCA_900319505.1 uncultured Erysipelotrichaceae bacterium | reverse complement strand
AGGGAGAAAAAGCAGATTTTTCCTGATAAATCAATTGTATGATCAGGGGTGGAATGCGGCGTGTTTTATCTGGAAATGTACTGTTTGTATCCTTGATTACGATTGAAGGAAAGTATTTACGACTGCACATATGTAATCGCTTCCAGATTCATGATAAAACGTATCACGCTTCATAGGAATTTCACGGAATCGTCATCCGGGAATTGTAGAAAACGATTTCATCATGAGGTATAATGCTAAACGGAGTTTAGGAGGATATATGAGTACAGAAAACAAAAAGGTTTTCGAAGCCATGGATGGTAATACTGCTACTGCCCACAGTGCGTATGCATTTACAGAAGTAGCCGGTATCTATCCGATCACGCCATCATCTCCGATGGCTGAGCATGTTGACGACTGGGCTACAGCCGGCCGTAAGAATGTGTTCGGAGACAAAGTCAAGGTTGTTGAAATGCAGGCTGAAGGCGGCGCTGCCGGTGCCATTCACGGTGCCCTGCAGGCTGGTTCTCTGGCTACAACATTCACAGCATCCCAGGGTCTTCTTCTGATGATCCCGAACCTCTACAAGTTAAAGGGTGAGATGCTGCCGGGCGTTATTCATGTTGCTGCCCGTTCTCTTGCAACACATACACTGTCTATCTTCGGCGATCATCAGGACGTTTATGCCTGCCGTCAGACAGGTATTGTCATGATGTGCTCTCATTCCGTTCAGGACTGTATGGACCTGGCCGGTGTTGCACACCTGATCGCAATTGACGGTTCCGTACCGGTTATGCACTTCTTTGATGGTTTCCGTACATCTCATGAAATCGACAAGATCGAAGTCATGGATTACGACTTCCTCAAGAGCCTGCTGCCGATGGACAAGCTGGAGGCATTCCGTGCCCATGCTCTGAATCCGCATACAAATCCTGTTACCCGCGGCGGTTCTCAGAACGATGACATCTACTTCCAGGCAGCAGAAGCACAGAACCTGCATTATGAAGCAGTTCCGGATATTGCTGCCAAGTACATGAAGGCAATCTCCGAGCATACTGGCAGAAACTATGCACCGTTCACATATGTCGGTGCGCCGGATGCTGAGAGAATCATCATCGCCATGGGCTCTGTAACAGATACAATTACAGAAACAATCAATACTCTGGTCAAGAGAGGCGAGAAGGTAGGTCTGATCAAGGTTTATCTGTATCGTCCGTTCTCCCAGAAGTATCTGGAAGCTGTACTGCCTGAGACAGTCAAGAAGATTGCTGTTCTCGACCGTGCCAAGGAAGTCGGTACACGTGAGCCTCTGTTCCTTGATGTTGAATATGCATTAAGAAACCACAAGAACATCAAGCTGATCGGCGGCCGTTATGGTCTGTCCTCCAAGGATACCAACCCGTCCGACATCAACGCTGTCTTTGAAGAGCTCAAGAAGGATGAACCGAAGGAAGAGTTCACGATCGGTATCGAAGATGATGTTACACATCTGTCTCTTGAACCGGTTGATATCAAGGTTGATTCCGATTATACATCCTGCCTGTTCTATGGCTTAGGTTCTGATGGTACTGTTGGTGCCAACAAGTCCACTGTCAAGATCATCGGCAACAACACAGATCTCTATTCCCAGGCTTACTTCGCATATGACTCCAAGAAGGCCGGCGGTGTTACAAGATCTCATCTGAGATTCGGCAAGAGCCCGATCCATTCTCCGTACTACATCGATAAGGCAGACTTCATCTCCTGCTCTCTTGAATCCTATGCATTCAAGTTCGATATGGTTCGTGATCTGAAGGATGGCGGTACATTCTTACTGAACACAACCATGAATGCTGATGAAGTAGAAGACAGACTGCCTAACAGAATGCTGAAGGGTCTGGCTGATCATCATGCCAAGTTCTACATCATCAATGCCAACAAGCTCGCTCGTGAAACACACATGGGCCGTCATACAAACACCATTCTGCAGAGTGCATTCTTCAAGCTCAATGAGCAGATCATGCCTTACAGCAAGGCTGTTGAACTGATGAAGGATTCTGCCCGCAAGACATATGCCAAGAAGGGTGAAGATGTTGTCAACAACAACTGTGCTGCTATTGATAAGGGTGCTGAAGGTCTGGTAGAAGTTACTGTCAAGCCTGAGTGGAGCAACCTGCCTGTCAAGGCTCAGCTGTTCGAACTCACCGGTGATGAGCACTTCGATACAAACGTTCAGGTCATCAACGCTTTAGGCGGCTATGACATGAAGGTTTCCGACTTCACAAAGCCGGATGTCATCGATGGTTCCATTCCTGAAAACGTTGCTTTCAGAGAAAAGAGAAACATCGCTGCCATGGTTCCTACATGGGATGCTTCCAAGTGCGTTGAGTGCGGTCAGTGCGCATTCGCATGCCCGCATGCAACAATCCGTCCGTTCTTACTGACACCGGAAGAAGTATCCAAGGCAGAAGCTGTTGCCAAGGAAGCCGGATTCAGCTTTGATGTAAAGGATCCTTCTCCTGCTTATAAGACAGCCAAGGCTGACGGCCTGAAGTTCAGAATTCAGGTTTCTCCTCAGAACTGCGTAGGCTGCGGCGTATGTATCAATGTATGTCCTGCCAAGGCTCTGTCTGCTGTTGATGTGGTTGAGGCTGAAGGTGCTGAGCCGATCGCTGACTACCTCTATAAGGAAACAGAGTACAAGCCGCAGTATGGCAACCCTGATACAGTTGCCGGTGTCTCCCTGAAGATGCCTTACTTCGAAGTATCCGGATGCTGCCCGGGCTGCGGTGAAGCTCCTTACTACAGACTGGCTACTCAGCTGTTCGGCAAGGATATGCTGGTTGCCAACGCTACAGGCTGCTCCATGATCTACTGCTCTGCTACACCTTCCACACCGTTCGTATACGACAAGGACGGCAATGGTGTTGCCTGGGCTAACTCCCTGTTCGAGGATAACGCTGAGTATGGCTTCGGTATGGCTATTTCCCAGTCCTACAAGCAGGCTAAGATCTATCGTCTGATGGAAGAGAACCTGGACAAGGTTGAGCCGGCTCTGAAGGCTGACTTCGAAACATACCTGGCTGCCAAGGATGACAGAGACAAGCAGAGAGCTGTCTATGATTCCTTAGTCAAGAACCTGGAAGCTTCCTCCAGCGAAGCTGCCAAGGAACTGCTCGACATGAAGAGAGACTTCGTCGGTAAGTCTGTCTGGATCGTCGGCGGCGATGGCTGGGCTTATGATATCGGCTACGGCGGACTCGATCACGTCATGGCTAACAACCTGAACGTTAATGTTCTGGTACTTGATACTGAAGTTTACTCCAACACTGGCGGTCAGTCCTCCAAGTCTTCTCAGGCTGCTTCCATTGCCAAGTTCGCTGCCGGCGGCAAGGCTATGGCTAAGAAGGACCTCGGTCAGATCTT
>ONOV01000200.1 GCA_900319505.1 uncultured Erysipelotrichaceae bacterium | reverse complement strand
GATTGAAACACGCACCATTCATGATGTGACCGAAGTGGAGAACTTTGAGAATTCCTATGTCTGGTACCGGGATGATGTGTTTGTGATCTTTGATTTCAGAGCGGACGGCATTTCGCCCTTTGTATTCATTACCCAGAGCTTCATGCAGGAGGTGTTTCAGAACCTTGTTTCTCAGGGAGCCCGCAAGATGCGGGTGGCAATGATGAATGAGCTGATCATTTCCACCGGCATTGTGGAGTTTTTCTATGAGTACTATTCCATTGACATCAACTTTCTGCAGAATCTTTCGGCCGCAACGTATGAGAAAAGCTATGCGGATTCCCGGATCATAGCTTCAAGAACGGATGGCAGGGGGGTCAGAAGAACGAAGCGTTCCGGCCTCAAGATTGCTTTTACAGAACCGATTGATTTCTCCGTGGAGAATCTCAGGCAGATCCGCAAGCTTCTGGAAATGAGCAGTCCGCATCTGGCCTTAGTCATTGCCGAAACAGGCAAGATCAGAGGCCTGACGGATGATGAAGCACAGTCCAATGAATGCGAGATCCGGATCATGGGCCATCTGTCATGGGCCATACGCTTTGATACGGATAAGACGATCTCCTATAACAGCGGCCATTACCATATCTTTGTGCCGCATACTTCCGATGCCAATCTGCGCAATCTTTTGAAGAAGCTTGATGCAGGTCTGTCGGAAGAGCGTCTCAATGCCTTATGCAGTGTGATTCAGCAGGCCTCCAGCCAGAGCCATGGCACGATCCTGATCATCGGTACACCGGATCAGATTGAATCCGAAAAGGAAAGAATTGCCGGGGCCAAGAGCGGGCTGGCCATTAATCCGATACATCTGGATGAGGATCTGACGCTGGTGGATGCGATTACGGCTATTGATGGAGCAGTTCTGATGGATACGGACTGTGTGTGCGGGTGCATCGGGGCAATTCTGGACGGGGATCTGGTTACCAAAGGGGCATTGGCCCGCGGTTCCCGCTATAACAGCGCCCGCAATTACATCATGCGCCGCTGTGACTTTGATGAGCATTTCCTGGCTGTTGTCATGTCGGAAGACGGTACGGTGGATGCGATCAATGAAGACAAGGTCTACCGCCTGCATATGGCCCAGGATTAACAACTGCCCCGGATTGTATGAATGTCATACACAAAAAAGGGATATAATAAAGAAAGTAAGAAAACCCGAGAGAGGTGATTTGGTATGAGTGAGAAACACGGCTACTGGCTGCATCACAGACAGAAAGATGAAAATATGGTCGGGGGATGGAAGTACCTGATGGTATGCGACTGTTCCCAGTGCGGCGGTACAGTCAACATGGAAAAGGGCGTATGTCCTTACTGTGGAGCGATCATGGATCTGGAAGCGCCGGAAGATGCGGCGGGTCCGGTTGAGGATGAACCCAAGGAGAAAGGAGAGGAAAAAGCGGCGTGACCGCTTTTTTCATCTGTAAACCGTATGTCTGAAGAAGAAAACAATATGGATGTGGACATCTCTCTGGAAGAGAAAAAGCCTGCTTTTGAGATCAGTGCCTCTATTCTGCATATCCTGGACTACAGTGCCCATAACACCCTTTTCTCAGAAGCCTCTTTGAATCTGGAAGACGGGCTGATCGGCAGGGTTGTGACCCGGCTTGTGCGCAAAGTGCACAGGGATGTGGATGGACATGATGGTACGTTTGAAGCGGATGCTCCATATGTAAAGGTGCTGGATGCCTATAACCGGGGTGAGATCAGCTTTACGGCCTTTTCAAAACAGACGGCAGCCATGTTTGATACGGCTTTAAGGGATAAGACTGTCAAGACCCTCGATCTGTTTGTCAGCAGCTATCACTATGATGATGTGCCCTATGTTTCCCTGGTATTTCTGGAAGGACAGAGTTCCCTGGTACCGTATTCCGGTAATGAAAACGGGCTGCTTGTCAATACCATTGAAGAGAAGCGGGGCATCTTCCCCAGCCTTAACCGCAGGGTGTCTTCCTATGCCGTGATCAATCTGCTGAGCCATGAAATCCGCATCAATGATGCCTTGAAATGGGACACAGAAGATAAGAATGTTCTCAGTTCCGTACTGCACTGCACCTTCGGCCAGTCCACAAAGGAAGTGCTGACATCGCTGATCGCTATCGCCGATGAAGTGGCCCGGGATTATGATGAAAATCCGGTCGTCAGTGTTTCCAGGATCAAGCAGTGCATCAATGCGGCGGTACAGGAAGAAAGACCGGTGGAGACCGAAGAGCTGGCCAGGGAACTGTTCCCGGCTGAAGAAGATGTGCCCAAGCAGAAAGCCTTCCTGAAGAAAACAGCAGAGAAACAGGTGCCGGCCCAGATGGAAGTAGCTCCTTCGGCCATACGGACACAGATGAAGAAACAGAGAATCGCCACGGATACCGGCATTGAAATCAGCTTTCCGGCGGAATATACCGCTGATCCGGATATGATCTCCTTCATCAATGAGGAGGATGGCTCCATCTCCATTTCCATCCACCATATCGGCCATATCACAAACAGGAACTGAATCTTCACTTGCTGTTCAGATAAACTGTCCTTTCGCCTTCACATCCATGGTGTTTCATATAGCCATCAGAAAGGATGTGAGTCTAGCATGAAAAGTGAAACAAATACCGTACTTGCTTTTTTTGAAAATAAAGATGAAGCGGCACGTGCCTATGGGACATTTCATAAAGCAGGCATGGGACAGGATTATCTGATTGATGCCTGTGCGTTATATACAAAGGACGGCTGCCGTCTGAAGCAGGTGGACAGCTTTCGAGGGGCCGGGCTGCCGGTACATCATGCCCTGTTCGGCTGGATGATCGGGCTGGCGATCGGATTGCCAGGCGGGTGGAAAGGGGCCATGACAGGAGCTCTGATCGGCATGGCGGCCGGGGTTGTACTGGATGATCATGCCCTGCGTGCATCCGAGAAGTGTCTGAAGACACTGGCAGAAAGTCTGCCGGCAGGCCATGCCGGTATTGTACTTGTGGCAGATGAGACATCCACGTCCGGTATCAATGCCATCCTGGAACAGTATTCCATGCGTGCAGTCAGATCTCCCTTCTCAGATATTTCTCTCTTTCATCATAAAAAAGTGAATCTGAAGCAGGTTTCAGGCAGATCCTAGGGTCTGCCTTTTTGTGTGATGGGCAGTCACACTCATATATGAACGCAAATAGTGCGTTGTCAAAGTAATCCCTAGAGGGATAGAACTGGATGG
>ONOV01000201.1 GCA_900319505.1 uncultured Erysipelotrichaceae bacterium | reverse complement strand
TCTTCGCTCTTATATAATATCATATTCAGATAGCCAAACCGCCCCATAAAGGGGCGTGGCTTCTACCGATTAAAAGATTTTTGTGAAGCTGTATTCTTTGATGACTGGGATTGAGAAGGGTTATCCGTACTCTTTTGCCCCTGGCTGTCATTGCCGGCGTTTTTTTCCATTTCCTGCTGATCGATGACATCCACAACCGTTGGAACACCATTGGTCAGCGTGATCATGACATAATCATGCACGGTCAGTTCATCACTGGAGATGGTCATGTTGTCTTTGATGATCGGGACAGAGGAACTGATCGGGATTTCTGTTTCACTGGAATCGCTGTTTTCAATGGTGATTGCCCCGGATGACACGGATGTGATCATCCCATAGGCAGAGGTACTTGTATATTCAGTCTGCTGTGCTTCTGATGCAGCATCGCCACTGCCGGCAGTACAGCCGGTACCCATGACAGAAGCCAGAAGAACACTCATCACTTTAAATATTCTGTTCATACTGATCTCCATCATTAAACATACAGAAGCTGTATGACTGTTGAATGTGTTTTATTTGAAGATACTGTGAACATTTGCCGCCATATCCGGCAGATAGTTTATATGAAACCGCTTACAAAACCTTTACAATGAGAAAAATCTTCACACCGCGGGCCTGTTTTGATATAATTACCCGGTAATTCGAGAAAAAGGAGAGCATATATGGGAAGAGCACATGAAGTAAGAGCTGCCTCTATGGCTAAGACGGCAGCGATTAAGTCCAAACTGTATTCCAGATTTGGCAAAGAGCTGTACATTGCAGCGAAGAGCGGTGTTCCTGACCCTGATATGAACCTCACTCTGAAGAGAAAGATTGCCGAGGCCAAGTCCAACCAGGTACCGGCTGATGTCATCAAGAGAGCGATCGAAAAAGCCAAGGGCGGCACAGATGAAAATTACGATGAAGCCCGCTATGAGGGCTTCGGTCCTGGCGGAAGCACAGTTATCATCGACTGCCTGACAGATAACACCAACCGTTCCTTCACCAATGTGAAGACATGTTTCAACAGATGCCGCGGTGCCAAGCTTGTCAATGCCGGTGCCGTATCCTACAACTATGAAAACGTCGGTATTTTCGTTTTCCCTTATACAGACGAAGATGCCATGCTGGAAGCGATGATGGAAGCAGAAGTTGATGTACAGGATATTGCTGTTGAGGATGGTACAATGACCGTCAAGACATCTTTCCAGGATTTCGGCAAGGCACAGGATGCCATTGAAAAGCTGATCCCCAACGTTGAATTCAGCAGATGCGAAACAACAATGCTGCCGAATGAATATGTTGAACTGACAAGTGAGGAAGATATCGAGTCCTATCATAAGCTGATGGACATGCTGAATGATGTTGAGGATGTCAACAAGATCTATACAAACGCTGTCATCCCCAGTGAAGAAAACTGAGTCCGCTCAGACAGAACAAAACCCATGGCGAATGCCATGGGTTTTGTTTTGTCTCAGCGGACGTATACAGCTCCTTCTATTTCCTTCTGCAGCACTTCCTGACGCTGTGCTTCAGGCATCACACTGGCATAGAGCAGGGTGGTACGGTATTCCATTGTGCGCCATAAATACGGAACGGCTGAGAACTTGGAACAGATATGCATGTTTTCATTTTTACGGCAGGCATGCAGCCATTTGCGACCGGTATCATTGAAGGCCAGAACCCGGAAGAAATCCGGTTCACTGAGTCCTCTGACATCTTCCTTTGTCACCTGGTTCATGATATGCAGCACGCTTCTTCTGATTCTTGAAGCCGTATAGCGGCCGGTTGTGCAGGCAGACAGGAAGCTGTTCCAGTCGCTGCACTCTGCCGCATGCTTAACGAGATGGTTTTCAATGCCTTCATTGATCAGAAACATCTTTTCCAGATGTTCTTTTGAGCTTGTTAAAAGAAGTGTGCGCAGATATGGATAATACTTTTCCATCCAGGGAATGTCATAGGCAGACAGCTCTTCGGCCAGCGGGGTGGCTTCTCTGATGTCTCTGTTTTCCTTAAGTGCTTTACGGATGGCAAGAGCACTTGGCACCTGCTGCAGCGTATCATCAAGATAATTACCCGTGCGCCGGATGAGGATCGGGGTGATGGAAGTGTCTTTGATTTCCTTTAAGTAGGCGGTGGCCAGAATGTCATTTGGCATCATGGAGCCGGTTAAAAGGGAATAGGCTTTCGGATAGGACATGCCGGCTGAAAGACGTTCTTTGATGTGATCCGGGTTGATTGGTGTATCGGCGATTTCCTTCAGATTTTCAAGGTTGCCGCACTCAGAGCCGAAGGACAGATACTGAATGCCGGCATTCTTAAGAAAGGTCACAGCGCCATGCGCAAAACCGGAGGCGCCCTGTACGGCATAGACATATGGCAGTTCGATCACAGCATCAATGCCATGGCGGCAGGCTGCTGTGGCCCGGTGCCATTTGTCAATGACAGCCGGTTCACCCCGCTGTACGAAATTGCCGCTCATGACGGCAATATAGACATCTGCGTCACACTGTTTCTTTGTTTCACAGATCTGATGGATGTGTCCTGTATGAAATGGATTATATTCCGCGACGATACCGCAAACACGCATAAAAATTTACTCCTGCTTTCCGGACTAATGTTACAATACTAAAAGAGGTATGTGTTATGAAAAAAAGTCTGGCAATGAATCTGTTCCGTCCGGAAAAAGAGGCTGAAGCAGCGGTTTTCATCGTACACGGCATGGAAGAACACCGCCGCCGCTATGAGTGGTTTGCCCGCCGGCTGGCTGAGAATCATATTGTCGTCATGACGTATGATCTGCCCGGGCACGGTGATTCGGTGGAAGAAGGAGAGCCGTCCGGCTGGTTCGGTGAAAAGAATGGCTGGAAAACACTGGTGGACAGTGCCGTACAGGCAGCCCTTTACATGCACCGGCATTATCCGGATCTGCCGCTGTGGTATTTCGGCCATTCCATGGGTACGATGATCGGCAGATGTTTCCTGCAGGAAAATGATACGCTCATTGACGGCATGATTCTTTCCGGTCCGCCCGCCTATAATAATGCCGCGCCGTTAGCCAAACCGCTTGCCTCCTCCATCAAGGCAGTCAAAGGCGGCAAAGGCCATTCAAAGCTTCTCGACAATATGATGACCGGCACCTTCAACAAAGAAATTAAAAAACCGGAAACGCCGAATGACTGGATCTCATATAATAAGGATAATGTGCAGAGATATTATCATGATCCAAACTGCGGCGTTCCGTTCACCATCCAGGGCTATCTGGATCTGGTTGACGGGATGATACAGATGAATGACAGTGATCTCTATCTCTGTTCCGTACCGGATCTGCCGATCTATTTCCTGGCAGGGGAAGATGACCCATGCCGGGGCGGAGAAGAAGGATTCAATACCAGCATGGATGTATTGAAGAAAGCAGGCTATACCAATATCCATGCCAAGGTGTATCCGCATATGCGCCATGAGATTCTGAATGAGGATGATCGTGACATTGTTGCGGCGGATATTATCGACATCATTCAGAACGGTCTGAAGGAAACACAGGAATAAAGTAAAATGCCTTGACAGATGCGGGAATTTCCGTTGACTTTGTCAAGGCGTTTGTTATAATGTACTAGCGCTAACGAACAAGGAGAACAGCCGTGAAGTGGACAAGAGATGAGCTGGAACTGCATGAAGGTCCGGTTGACTTCGATGAAATGATTGAAATAGCCGATGATGCCTTTTCTTCCAGTGATCTGATCCGGGGTGTGAAAGACATTCATGTTTACGGCAATGGATTCTTTGACAGTGAAAACGAACTGTTCATGTGCGACCTGCATATTGAGGGAACCATGATCTGTCCGGATGCCATTACCAATGAACCGATTGAAGTTCCCCTGGATACGGAAAGTCATGAGACATACGCTTTTGCGCCGGTTGAAGATGACGACAGTATCCGGATCGTTACGGATGAAGTCATAGATCTTCTTCCTGCAGTTATTGATAATATCCTGCTGGAAGTACCGATCTCGGTGACTGAAGCCGATGAGGATGCGTATCCTTCCGGGGATGGATGGCGCGTACTGACTGAAGATGCGTACGAGCAGGAAAAAAAGTCCGAAGGCGATCCGCGTCTGGCTAAGCTGAAAGAATTCAAAGAGTGAACAGGAGGTGCTGAGAAATGGCAGTACAGCAGAGAAGAAATTCAAAGACAAGAAAGAATAAGAGAAGAACACATTATGTACTGAACAGACCTACACTGGTTAAGTGCCCGGTCTGCGGTGCAATGAAGCTCCCTCATCATGCCTGCCCTAAGTGCGGCAATGTCGGCAAGGCTGAAACACCTGCTGCGGAGTAATTCCACAATATCCGGGAGACCGGATTTTTTTATTTTCTGAAGAGATAGTCATGGGTGAAAACAAATTCTGCTTTCACCCATTTTTTATATGTGAAAAACAGAGGCTGGTGGTATACTGGTGGTACAAAGTAGAACGGAGTGGCACAAAGTGGAAGGAAAGGAAGTCAAAACAGCATTTCTTGGTGAATACAGGCATAATCTGGATGCCAAGAACAGGCTGATTATTCCTGCCCGGTTCAGAGAGGTGCTCAGTCCTGCTTTCTATGTCACCAGAGGTCTGGATGGGTGTCTGGCTGTGTACAACAGCGATGCCTGGCAGGCCAAGATGGCAGAACTGGCAAAACTGCCTCATACCAGACGGGAAGTACGTCTGTACATCCGCTCGATTACCTCGAAGGCAGTGGAATCAGAGCTGGATGGACAGGGACGTCTGCAGCTTCCTCAGTTCCTGGTGGATATTGCCGGTATTGATAAGCCGTGTGTCATCGTCGGCTGTTCGGATTATTTTGAGATCTGGTCTGAACAGAGATGGGACAGCTTCGACAGTGAAGCGGATGACTCGTTTGAAGCCAATGCCGAAGCCATGACGGAACTGCTGGAGAAACTGTAATGGAACACACTGCGGTACTTCTCCATGAAACGGTAGATCTTCTCAGAGTAAAGCCTGACGGCATCTATGTGGATGGCACATTAGGCAGAGGGGGACATGCCGGTTTACTGATCTCAGAACTGACTGCCGGCCATCTTTATGCGTTTGATAAAGATGAGCAGGCGATTGCGGAATCAAAAGAGAATCTCAAAGAACACCTGGATCAGGTGACATTCATCCATGATGACTTCCGGCATATGAAGGAAGACCTGGCAGAGCTGGGCATTCATGAAGTGGATGGGGTCATGATGGATCTCGGGGTGAGTTCACCGCAGTTTGATGACCCGGAAAGGGGATTCAGCTACCGGTTTGACGCAAGACTGGACATGCGTATGGACCGGAACCAGACACTGGATGCGTATCAGATTGTCAATACGTACAGTGAAGCAGAACTCACAAAGATTCTCAGAGACTATGGAGAGGAGCGCTACGCTGCCTCCATTGCACGGAACATTGTAAAAAGCAGAACCATAACACCAATCACAACTACCTTTGAACTTGTTGATGTCATCCGTGCTTCTCTGCCGCCCCGCGAACTATACCGCAAAGGCCATCCGGCCAAGAAAACATTCCAGGCACTCCGTATTGCCGTCAATGATGAACTGGGGGCACTGGAGGCCGGACTTCGTGAAGCCTGCAGTCTTCTGAATGTACATGGCAGATGTGCTGTCATTACGTTTCATTCACTGGAAGACCGCATGGTGAAGAATACTTTTAAAGATTTGTCTGCTGCTCCATCTGTCGCGCCTCGGCTTCCGGTCAAGGCGAGTCAGATGGAGCAGGCCTCCTTCCTTCTTCTGACGAAGAAACCGATTGTATCAGATGAAGAGGAGCTGAATGAAAATCATCGGGCACACAGTGCCAAGCTGAGAGGAATAGAAAGAATCAAGAGGGATTAGGAACATGAACAGCAGCGTCAGGACAAAAAACGTGAAAAAAAAGAAAAGCAGATTGGATTTACTGAGATTTTCGCTTAACATCTTTCTTGTCGCAGCGGGAATGTTCTTTATCAGTGCTCTGTTCTGCCGTTCCTACAACAACAGTCTGAGTACGAAGATTCAGAAGACCAATACACAGATCACTGCTCTGGAAACTGAAAATGATGCCATGCAGGTAGACATTCAGACCCTTGCCAATCGGGACAGAGTCAATACGATTGCGTCTGATGCCGGCATGAGTACGGATTCCGACAGTGTCATTACCATTTCCGCAGCAGATAACAGCGGAGAATGAAAATGGCAGATCAGAAAAGAAACAGAAAAAGAAAACACAGAAGAACACCGGATACAGTCGGACATCTGATGCTGGCATCTTTTATTGTGATGGCCTTACTGATTACCGATGTTTTTTTCGTATCCATCAAAAAAGTACATCTGGCCTCCGGGACGGATCTGAGTGCCTATGCGGACAGTGCCAATACGGTGACAGAGACCATCAGCGCCTACCGGGGCAATATCTATGACCGGGACGGCAAGGTGATTGCCGAAGATACGCATACGTATGATATCTATTGTGTGCTGGATGCCGCCAAGGCGAAGAAGAATGATGTGTCCTATGTCAAGGACAAGGAAAAGACCGCGCAAGTGCTGAGCGGTATTCTGAATCTGGACAAGGACAGTATCCTCGGCTATCTCAGCCAGGACATCTATCAGACTGAGCTTGGGGATGCCGGCCGCAATCTTTCTCAGGAGACCAGGCAGAAGATTGAAGATACGGGGCTGGAAGGAATCGGCTTTACCGACAGTATTACCAGAATTTATCCCAAGGGAGAGTTCGCTTCCAATCTCATCGGCTATGTGACGCGTGATGATAACGGGCGCTACAAGGGGCAGATGGGTCTGGAACAGGTGCTGGATGATTATCTGGCCGGCAAGGACGGATCACGTACGTATCAGGCGGACAGTGAGGGCTATGTGCTGCCGGGCATGCAGGAGAGTGTGGTGTCGGCGGAAAACGGCGCCAATGTGACGCTGACGCTGGACAGTGCGATTCAGGAACAGCTGGAAGCTTCGTTCAAGGAAACGGTCAGAGACTATAAGAATACGACCAAAGTATGGGGCGGCGTTATGGAAGTGGATACCGGCAGAGTGCTGGCCTGGGGCCAGTATCCCGGCTTTGATCCCAATGAAATGAACATTACGGATTATGTAGATTACGGCCGTCAGGCAGCGTATGAGCCGGGTTCTACGATGAAGACCTTCACATGGGCATCTGCGATCAATGAAGGAAAGTATGATTCCAACCAGACCGGTGAAGGCTATCAGTACTGCTATGCGGCAGACCAGAACAATGATCCGGTCCGTACCTCGCAAGCCAATGCGGACGGCTGTATCTACAACTATGGCAAGTACTCCTATAACAATCCGACCTTTGATGAGGGACTCATGCGTTCCCTCAACACCATCGCCGTCACGCTGGAAACCGAATACATTACTCCTGAAATCCTGAAGGACTATCTGGAAAAGTTCGGCTTCTTCCAGGATGTCAATACGGACGGTCTTTCCGAAGCTTCAGGCGATCTGTCCTTCTCCACGGTCGGCGACCGCATCAACCTGGCATTCGGTCAGGGCTCTACCGTAACGATGCTGCAGATGATGCAGGCCTACTCCGGTATTCTGTCGGACGGCACATGCAAGAAACCGTACTTCATTGATTCCATCCGTGATTCCTATGATTCTTCCAAGGTGTACTACCAGGGCAGGACCCAGATCGTATCCAATCCGATTACGGCTGAAAGTGCCAGTAAGATTCAGAATGTTCTCTGGAAAGTAGCCAATGAGGACGGCGGCGGTCTGACCAATCTCAAGATTCCGGAATGTCAGATCTGCGGCAAGACCGGTACGGCAGAAGAGGCCATCAACGGTTCCTATAACAACGACCGGGTTATTTCCTCCATTGCCGTAGGCATGCCGGCGGATGATCCCAAGGTGTTTGTCTACTATGCCTTTGAACATGAACTGGGGGATGGTTCTTCCACCCAGCATGAAATTGATCTGCTGCGCAAAGTTGCCCAGGAGCTCAACCTGCATGACGGCGGGGACAGTGCGGCAGCAGATACGGCGGATACAGCTCAGACGGATACGACCCAGCAGGTACAGGAAATCAAGACCTATACGATGCCGGATCTTGTCAACCACAGTACCGGCTATGCCCAGAACCAGATCGCTTCCTGCGGTACAGAGATCAATGTGCTGGGCGGCGGTTCAACTGTCATTGACCAGTATCCAAAGGCGGGCGATACGGTCGAGACCGGACAGCGGGTGTTCCTTCTGACAGATACGCAGAGCTTTATTATGCCGGATCTGAGCGGCTGGACCCGTAAGGATGTAACGGCATTATGGAGTGTTAGCGGCTTCGGCTTTACACTGGATGGGGAAGGAACGGTCGTCTCGCAGAGCGTTCCGGCCGGCACCGCTGTCAACAAGGGCACGCAGATACAGGTTGTGTTCGGTTAGAATACGGGTTTAAAATAATACAGATTAAAGGGAGAAATTATGCTTAAGTTGATTCTGTGCTTCTTGGTCAGTCTGATTGCCGTACTGATTCTGATGCCGTACTTTATCAGATGGATGAAGGCAAAGAGCGTCGGCCAGTCCATTTCTGAATATTCCCTGTCAGATGATCAGAAAAAAGCCGGTACGCCGATCATGGGAGGCATTCTGTTCATTCTCATTCCGGTCATTGTAACCCTGATCTCATCACCGGAAGCCGTGAAGGATATTGAGACATGGATTGTGATCCTGGCTTTCATGGGATACGGCGTCATCGGTTTCATTGATGACTGGCTCATTGCCGTACGCCATGACAATACCGGTCTGAGACCGATGCAGAAGTTCATCATGCAGGTGATCCTGGCGGTGGTGTTCTTCCTGCTGTACCGTTCTCATGCAGAACTGGAGGTCATCCTGCCGATCGGTCATCATGTATGGCATCTTGGCTATGGCTACTTCATTCTTGTACTGTTCATGTTTGTCGGCTCTTCCAATGCGGTCAATCTGACGGATGGTATGGATGGACTTGCGGCCGGATGTTCGATCATTGCAATTGCAGCTTATCTGATCATTGCCATTGTGCAGAAGCGCATGGGCGTATCGGTGCTTGCGGCCGGTGTGATCGGGGCGCTGTTTGGCTACCTGCATTACAATAAAAAGCCGGCAAAGGTATTCATGGGGGATACCGGCTCACTTGCCTTAGGCGGCATTCTGGCCGCCATGGCCATGGTAACCAAAACTGAGATCTCTCTGATTCTGATCGGCGGCATCTTTGTGGTGGATACCCTGACGGTCATCATTCAGATCACTTCCGTCAAGATCAGGCACAAGAAAGTCTTCCCGTATACGCCGATTCACTTTGCCTTCCGTCTGGCCGGCATGCCGGAGAATTCGGTTGTGCATATGTTCTGGCTCATCGAAGCGGTATGTGCGGCACTGGGGCTGCTGTTAGCCATGCATTAACCAATCAGAAGACAGGCAGAGGATGCCATATGGCATTTCTCAGCCTGTCTTTTTTCGTATAAAGTGTAAAACTGTCGACAGATTGGCAGGCTTGTATGTGAGTCCTTGGATTTTTGCGGTATAATGTTGAAATCGTCGGAGGAAAGATGAAAAACGAATGTTATGATATTCATCAGACCCCGGTACAGATGATTATGGCGGTTCACCTGCAGGAAATCAGGCGGGAGGGACCTGCCGGCATCAGTTATGCGGATCTCGAAGATTATCTCGCTGATTATCTATGGAAGCGCAGAAAGCCGCGCACGCTGAATGAAGCGGCGGGAGATATTCTGAAAGTTACCAGTGATGATATTGTTCGTTTTCTTGCCCGGAAGGCAGTGACTGATGGCGCCAGCGGCAATCTGGCCGACTTTACGGATATATTAGGAGGGACGAAGTAGAAAGTATGCAGAAAAAGGGAAAGGAAAGAAAGGGAACAGGCAAAGCAGCGGCAGCCTTCTGGCTGGTGGTTGCGATTATTGCCGTACTTGTTTCAAGTACATTTAACCTGATTAAGGATCATATCAACCTCGGTCTTGATCTGAGAGGCGGCTTTGAGATTCTGTATCAGGTGGAACCGCTCAAAGAGGGCGATGACGTTGACATGACCGCGGTTGTCAACGCTCTGGAAAAACGTATTAATGTTCTTGGTGTCAGTGAACCATCCATTTCCGTAGAAGGAAATGACCGTATCCGGGTTCAGCTGGCCGGTGTAACCGATCAGGAAAGTGCCAGAGAGATGCTGGGTACAACCGCAAATCTGACATTCCGCGATGTGGATGATAATGAGCTGGCTGACGCTTCCATTCTGAAACAGGGCGGTGCATCCCTGGCTTATCAGGATGGCAAGCCGGTTGTTTCCATCAAGGTGGCGGATACGGAAAAGTTTGGTGAGATCACCAAGGAAATTTCCCAGAAGTCAAGCGGGGAAAACATCATGGTCATCTGGCTGGACTATGAGGATGGCGATTCCTACAAGGAAGAAGCACAGAAGGCAAACAAGGGGGAAGAGCCGAAGTACATCTCCGCAGCTTCTGTCAATGAGGAAATTACCAGCGACTGTGTCATTTCCGGCAACTTTACCGAAGATGAGGCAAGAAACCTGGCCAATCTGATCAATTCCGGCTCGCTGCCGGTAAAACTCAGCGAGATTTCTTCCAATGTTGTTTCCGCTGAATATGGTAATGATGCTTTAGCCAAGACGGCCGTGGCCGGCTTTATCGGTGTTCTGCTTGTCATGGCATTCATGGTCTATATGTACAGAATGCCGGGCGTACTGTCCTGCATCATGCTGGTACTGTATATCTGGGCAGTCTTCGGTTTATATGCATTGATGGGGGCAACATTCACATTGTCAGGTATCGGTGCGCTGGTACTTGGTGTCGGTATGACCGTTGATGCCAACATCATCAATTTCGAGCGCATCAGACAGGAGCTGTATAAAGGACATTCCGTCAGGAACTCTGTTGCCAAAGGCCAGCAGCTGTCCTTCTCTGCTGTCTTCGATGCCCAGTTCACAACCCTGATCGCTGCTCTGATCATGTATATCTGGGGCAATGGTGCCGTCAAGGGATTTGCCACGATGCTGATTATTACCGTTGTCATGACCCTGGCCATCAATGTAGGCTTCTCCAAGTGGCTGCTCAATACGGTTGTCAAGACAGGTATCTGTGATGATAAACCGGGCTGGTTCCATGTCGCAAGGAAGAATATTCCGGATGTTGCCAAGGGTGAAAAGCAGTTCTATACCGGTACACATCATCTGGACTACATGGGCAAGGCCAAGTATCAGATTACCGCAGCCATTGCCGTGATCTGCCTGGCGCTGGTCATGGGTATTGTCAGTGCGGCCAGAGGAAATGGATTCTTCAATCTCGGTATTGATTTCTCTTCCGGTACAACTCTGACCGTTACAAGTACTGAACCGATTACCATTGATGAGGTTTCCAGGGAACTGGAAAGTGTTTCCGATCTGCATTATTCCTATCAGCAGGCAGGTGATAATACGGTCTACGCCACAACAAAGACAAGTATTGAAACGTCTGATCTGGAACAGATCAAGTCTGATCTGAAGGATAAGTTCGGTGAAGAGCCTGGCGATAACGTGGTGACGCCGGTAGTGGGGCGTGATCTTGTCAGAAATGCGATTATTCTGACCATTGTTGCCTGGATTGCCATGATGCTGTATGTCACGCTGCGCTATGAGTGGCAGTATGCCTTGGGCTGTATCATCGCTCTGATACACGATGTTGTCATTGTTCTGTCAGCCTTTGTCATTCTGCGCTTTGAGGTCAATACGGAAGTTGTCTCCGTCCTGCTGACCATCATCGGCTACTCCATCAACAACTCCATCGTTGTATTCGACCGTATCCGTGAGAACATGGCGGATATGCCGCATAACCCGACCAGGGAACAGCTGAACGGAATCTGCAACGATTCCCTGGATGAAACAATCCTGATGAGTTTATACTCCACGATTACAACCATTCTGCCGGTTATCGTTCTGCTGATCATGGGCTCTAATTCCATCTTCACATTCATGTTTGCCATGTTTATCGGTCTGATTGCCGGCAGCTTATCTTCCATCTTCATTGCCCCGACCGTATGGAAGGCAGCTTATGCCAGATTCGGCGGACGTAAAAAGAAGAAGAACAGTAAGAAGAACGGCCAGTATAAAGAAAAGCTGGATGAGTATACATTCAAAGGCATTAATGCTTAAATAGTAAGGCGGCTGAGATCCAGCCGCCTTTTCTGGAGGAAAGATGAAAACAGTATTATTTGACTGCGACGGCCTGATGTTTGATACCGAGCGTATTTCCATCGCACACTGGAAAGAAGAAGCCGAGAAAAACGGAATTGTTCTGCCGGAAGATTTCTTCATCCATACAACCGGGGTAAGGGATGATGAGGCAGATGCGTATATGCGTTCTGTAAAAGGATTTTACCGTATCCTTGATCGGCTTAAGAAAGAGAGGTTTGATCTTTCCTTCTGGCGCTCATTCGGGACCGACGGCCTCAATAAGAAGGGACTGCAGGAACTGATTGAATGGATGGACGCGCATCATATGCCCCGGGCTGTATGCTCTTCTTCAGACTATGACTATGTGAAAGGCTTAGTGGACATGGCATCGTTTGATATGCATATTGATGTGTATGTGACCGGTGATATGGTAAAGCACGCCAAACCGGACCCGGAGGTCTTTCTGAAAGCGGCAGAGAAGCTCGGGTTTGAACCAGAGGAATGCCTTGTGCTGGAAGATTCCAAGGCCGGCATCATTGCCGCAAAGCGTGCCGGCATGCATTCCTGCTGGATAAAGGATATGATAGAAGCAGATGAAGAAATGAAAGAAGCGCTGGAGTATAGAGGAGAATCACTTCTTGATGTGATCCCGCTTCTTGAAACAGGAGAATAACATGGATTTCAGAACACTGCGTGAAACATACAGACATTTCTATTACCATGCCTTCCATATTGAAGAAGACAGTGAAAAGGTAAAAGTCACCTATGACATGGAGGTTGAAGGCCTGTCCGCCTTCAATCCGACCTTTACCCTGAAAAAGCCGGATGAAAAGACCGTAGGGGATACGGAACTGTTCAGAAAGGCTGCCTTTGCCTTAGGCATGGTTGAACTGATCAGCTATTGGAAGATTGCCTGTCCCCAGGAGACCATTGTGGAATGCGGATCGCTTGACAATGAAGATACGGCCTGGTGGAAGAAGCTGTACTACAATGGCCTGGGTGAATTCTTCTACAAGAACCATATTGAAATTGATGAAGAAGAATTCATGCATCTGACATCTACCGGAAATGCTATTACCGGAAAGCCTTATACAGACTCCTTCCATGGCAATCTGATTCCGGTAGGCGGCGGCAAGGATTCTTTTGTCACTCTGGATCTTTTGAAAGATGAAAAGGAAGAAAATCATGCTTTTGTCATCAATAAGGTCATGAGTGCCATCCACGCTTCCATTGCGGCAGGGTATGAAGGAGACAGACTCATCAATCCTTCCCGCACATTGGATAAGCGCATGCTGGAGCTCAACCGCCAGGGCTATCTCAACGGCCATACACCGTTCAGTGCCATGGCTGCCTTTGCGTCCTATCTGACGGCCGTTGTCTATCACAAGCAGTATATCTGTCTGTCCAATGAAGCCAGTGCCAATGAATCAACGATCAAAGGCTCCTCCGTCAACCATCAGTATTCTAAGACATTCGGCTTTGAACAGGACTTCAATGCCTATGTGAAGAAGAATCTCAATGACGGCATTCATTACTTCTCCTTCCTGCGGCCGCTGAGTGAACTGCAGATTGCCGGTCTGTTTGCGGATCTGAAGCAGTATCACAGCGTATTCCGCTCCTGCAATGTCGGCCAGAAGGAGGAAAAGTGGTGCGGGCATTGTGCCAAGTGCCTGTTTGTATGCATCATGATGACAGCGTATCTCTCAGAGGAAGAAGTTGTCAGGATCTTCGGCCGCAGCATGCTGGCTGATCCGGAAATGAAGGAACTGTTTGAACAGCTGTCTGGCCTGGTGGATGATAAGCCGTTTGAATGTGTCGGAACAAGAGATGAAGTCAATATCGCCATTGCCATGGGTATCCGAAGGTATGAAGCGGCAGGAGAACAGCTGCCGTATCTTTATGCTTACTATCGTACAACAAGCTATTATGACTTCTATAAAAACAGAAGCGTAGACTGGCATGCATACAATACCGTCAATCTTCTGCCGGAAGAATTCGCACTGAAGCTGAAACAGCGTCTGGAGGAAAAACAATGAGTCTCAAAGACTGGAAAAATGATTTTGAAAATAAAAAGGTAATCATCTGGGGTTTCGGCAAAGAGGGAAAATCTTCGCTGCAGTTCATCCGTTCGCTTCTGCCACAGCAGAACATTACGGTTGCGGAAGGAAGAAAGACGGATCTGAAACAGATTGAAGCAGAAAATCCTCATGTTACTGCCGTCTATGATGATACGGTGGATTTCAATGCATTTGATCTGATCCTGAAATCCCCGGGCATTGTGGTAAAGCAGGCCATTGCCCGTGATAAGCTCAGCGGCCAGACCCAGCTGTTTCTCAAGCACTACGCGGATCATACCATCGGCATTACCGGTACAAAGGGAAAGTCCACCACAACATCCCTGGTCTATGCCCTGTTGAAGGAAAAGTACAATACAGTACTTGTCGGAAATATCGGCATTCCGTGCTTTGAAGCTATTGCGAAGATGGAAGAAGGGTATCTGGCTGCTTTTGAAATGAGCTGCCATCAGCTGGAGTTCTGCCCGTATTCCCCGCATATTGCCGTCTATCTGAATCTGTTTGAAGAACATCTGGACCATTATGGTACCTTTGAAGCTTATGCCGATGCCAAGGCCAATATCTTCACTCATCAGAAGAAGGGCGATGTTACAATCCTGCATAAAGATCTCATGCAGTTCAAAGACAGATGGGTCAATGAACCTGTATTTATCGGCAGCGACATTGATGCCCATGATCATACCCTGGTGATTCCCGGCCATGAACTGGAGATTGATGACTGTGCATTGATTGGTGAACATAACTACCGCAATCTTGCCGTGGCATACTATATTGCAAGTCTCTATGGCATCAGTGATGAACAGGTCAGACACGCTGCCCGTGTCTTTGAACCGCTGCACCATCGTCTGGAAGACCTTGGTGAATTCCATGGCATCCGCTGCATCAATGACTCCATCTCTACAATCGGCCAGGCATCCATCCAGGCCATGGAAGCTTTGAACAATGTGGATGTCATTCTGATCGGCGGCATGGACAGAGGCATTGCGTATGATGAGCTGGAACAGTACCTGTATGACCATCAGAACATCAAAACTGTCTTCATGTATGGCACCGGCCGTCGGATTCATGAAGAGATGAAAGCTTCCAATAGAGACAGAGAAGGCCTCTATGAAGTGGAAAATCTCAAAGAAGCAGTAAAACTGGGCATGAGTCTGGTACAGCCCCATCACATTCTGTTACTGTCACCGGCCGCATCCTCCTATGATCATTTTAAAAACTTTGAAGAGAGAGGGGACGTGTTCAGACGTCTGGTGTCAGAGGAATGAGATGGAATATCATTCAGTCTGATGGAACAGAGCTGCAGGAAAAATACCATCTGACTTCCCTTGCGGCCAGAGTGCTCGCTGCTTCAGATTTATCGGAAGAAAAAATCGAAGAACTGCTCAATCCCGGTCCATTGACAACAAGCCATGCGCCCTGTGTGAAACAGGCATGTGCCCGTATCGCAAAGGCAAAAGAAAACGGGGAAAAGGTATTCATCGGCGGCGATTATGATGCGGACGGTATCTGTGCAACAGCGATTATGAAAAAGACCCTGGACGGATTCGGCCTGCAGACAGGCTACTACATCCCGGATCGATTGAAGGAAGGCTATGGGCTTTCCGTCCATACCGTTGAAATGGTACATGAGCGGGGCTATTCCCTGATCATTACAGTCGATAATGGTGTCAAGGCACATGATGCATTGAAACGGGCAGAAGAGCTCGGCATGGATGTCATTGTCACAGACCACCATGTCATTGAAGAAGAAATTGAAGCTGATATCGTTGTCCATCCGGATTATATGGAAGAAACATACCGGACCTTATCCGGGGCAGGGGTAGCCCTTGAGATTTCCCGAAATCTCATTGGGGATGATCCGGATCTGACTTCCCTTGCCATGGCGGCAGCGATCGGCGATGTCATGCCGTTATGGGGTGAAACACGCAGGATTGTCATCTATGGCCTGGATCATCTTCATGAAGGCAGACCGAGATCTCTCTGTGCTTTACTGAACAATACAAATGACTTTGATGAAGTATCCGTTGCCTTCCAGATTGTTCCCAAGCTCAATGCCGTATCACGCATGGATGATGATGCCAATCCCAACCGGATTGTGACATATCTGCTTTCAGACAATCCTGCTCAGATCCGTTTCATGGCGGAACAGATCAATCATGAAAATGAATCCCGCAAATACCATTCCCGTACCATGATTGAAAAAGCATCTGCCCTCATGGATGAGAAGAGCTTTCAGGTCATCTATGATCCTTCTTTCAAACAGGGACTTGCCGGACTGGCCGCAGGAAAGATCGCTGAAGCCTGTCATAAACCGACCCTGGTACTGGCTGAGAAAGATGATCTGTTAACCGGCAGTGCCAGATCCGTTGACGGTTTCAATATCTATGACTTCTTCTCTGATTTTGATGAACTGGAAGCCTTTGGCGGACATGCCAAGGCAGCCGGTCTTTCCCTGAAGAAAGAAAACTATGCCTCCTTCTGTACGCATATCGACAGAAAGATGCAGGAAACAGGCTTTGTCTATGAAGAGCCGGTACAGAATGCCATTGCGATTGATGCGGATGAAATGACCATCGACAATGTCATGGGACTGTCCGCCATCAGACCTGTCCCCAAAGATATCCAGCAGCCTGAATTTGCCATACGTAATCCTGTGGTACTGGATAAAAAAGAATATACAAAAGTACTGCGCTATCACTATGCCAATGTATGCGGCGGGTTTGACGGGGTGATCTTCAATCAGTCTGTTGCCGGCAATGACAATCCTTCAGCTGTGATCGGTACACCATCCATCAACCGCTATCGCTCACGCATAACGGTACAGATGATCATTGATGCGTTTA
>ONOV01000203.1 GCA_900319505.1 uncultured Erysipelotrichaceae bacterium | reverse complement strand
TGCGGTGTATAGGTATAAGTCTGCTCAAGGATGGTGCTGTAGTCATCGTCAAAGTCAGCCCGCATCGGCAGATCGATGGAAGAAATATCCGTGATACCGGCGGATGACAGAGCATCAGAATACCAGGTGATATCTTCATTGGCACTGCATCCGGGCAGAACAGAATCCCCCCAGTAAGGATCACACATCATGCCGTTAATGGAAGGACTGTCCAGAGAGAATATGACAGTACGGTCAGTTTTATTGACAATGGCCGCATGCAGGATGAAGTCGCCTGTATCTGTTTTTTCTGAGCCCGTGATAAACATTCTGACCTGATCCGTATCAAAGACCATGGCATCTGAAGCAGAAGGCTGTTTTGTACTGTCAACTGCTTTATCTTCGCCAAGCGGATAAACAGTATAGATATTCTTCTCAATCGTATCCAGGGTATCGGAATTGAAGACATTCAGTTCAAATGTGACTTTCGTGATGGAAGTAATGCCATTGTTTTCCAGGGCATTGCTGTACCATACGGCTGTGGAATTGGCTGAATTGCCAGCCGTGACATCCGTGGCCCAGAAAGGATCACAGGAAACATTATTGATGGCAGTTTCATCCATGGATACTGTCATATTCTGATCAGCCGTTTTATTGGTAATAGAAAGATTCCAGGTATAGCCCATACTGTTAGATGCTGTGCCGGTGATTTCAAAGTGTACTTTGTCATCATCGACAATGGTCTGCTGGAAGGAAGGCTGGGTCTCTGTCTGCTTTTCATTGACAGAGCCGGCAGCCGCAGAGGAAGAGGCGGAAGAAGAAGCGGTGGAACCGCAGCCTGTTATTAGAAACAGGGACAGAACAAGCAGAGTGGATTTCTTCATGCTTTCTTCTCCTTTCCCATGGATACAATTGCCATGATCGCACAGATGACACACCAGAATGACCAGATGTTGAGATCGCTGAAATCACCGGCAGATGTAAAGCCGATGAGAGCAGCCAATGCATAGAGAATGATCAGTGCGATGTCTTTTCCTCTGCCGTTACTGTTACGCAATGCGATTGAAACAATGCCGCCTGTCAGCATCAGGATTGCCACCATCACACCGGCTGAACCGCTGTCCTGTCCATTTGCGCTCATGGTGTTGTACATCCCGGCAGCACAGGATTGAAAGCCTGTGATCGCACAGAAAACAATAGACAGAATGCCGGAAACAAGTTTCCAGATTTTCATGATAAATCCTCCCTTTGTCTTTTGAAAAAATTATAGAAAAGAGAGTGTGTGAATTGGTCGGCAGGCTGCACACAGTCAGACAATCTGATCAAGGCTGTAGTAGACAATACAGAAGACAATAAAGATGATCAGCGCCGTCAGAAGATAGCCGAAGACCTGCAGGCTGAAACTTTTACGGGCAAAGAAGTGATGCTTTTCAAAAAAGCCGGTCACATTGGCAAACAGATCTACTAAGACAGCTTCCAGCAGGAACCATAATACCGTCTGTACCGCTTTTGACATATGAGCTTCCATGGTATTGAAAAGAAAAGGTATCATGACAAGTATGAAATAGATCAATAAGGCAAGGGCTCTGCGGGCGGGATCACGCTGGCGGAAACCCGGCACATCATATATGCCGAATGCGTGTTTCAGGCTTCTTTCCATCTCATCCGCATTACGATATCTTTCCTGCATCTCCATACGGGTTGCTTTCCGGATGACTTTTCTGACCTTCTGATCAGATGGAAACATGATTTCAAGCAGTTTTCCTGCCGCATAGATATCCGTTCTTTCATCCGACGCATGAAACCCATACTGTTCCGGTGCCGCATAGCCTTCCGTCCCGATCAGCACCGTATCTCTTTCTTCTTCCTTATGGACGAGCTTGGCCGCATTGAAATCAATCAGCCTGGCTCTTCCCGTGTCATCGATCATGACATTGGATGCTTTGATATCGCGGTGGATGATGGATGGCTGACAGCCATGCAGAAATTTCATCGCTTCACATAGATCCAGGGCAGCTTTTCTTCTGTCTTCTTCATTGAAAGCAGGATCCTGCAGCGCTTCTTCCAGCGTTCTGCCATTGATCCACTCTTCCATAACGACTAACCCCTCATCTGTTTCAAAGCAGGCATGAATATTGGCAATCCAGACAGAATGTACATGACTCAGTTCTTCATACACTTCCTTTGTATAAGTATGCAGAAGCTTCTTCAGATAGATCTTTCCGGTGGTGATATCCATAACGATGGTCTGATTTTCATGAGAAAGAGGATACAGCTCTTTGTAAAAGGAAAGTTCACAGCGTTCGTTCAGATTTTTATCCATGTGTTTATTCTAATTCAATTCAGGCATTATGATAAAGGTATGGATAAACGAACAACCGCAAGACTCAATGCCATCCTGCATCAGATCGATTCAGAAGAGAATCTGCAGGAATATATCAGAACGACCGAACCTCTTCCTTCTTTTTCCCTCTGGTTCTTCTCACAGACAGAAGTACAGCCGTATACCAATGCGGATCTGATCCGCATCAGCGGGATTGAAAGAACCTATTTCTATCAGATTCAGAATGGGACAAGAAAACCAGGCAGAGATAAAGTGCTTCTGCTGTGCCTCAGTGTACATTTCAGTATTACAAAGACACAGCGGGCTCTGGAAATCTGTTCTTTGAGTTCTCTCTATCCAAAAAACAGAAGAGATGCCATCCTGATCTTTGCCTTTGAAAATTGCCTGTCTGTCAATGACACCCAGCAGCTGCTGGATCATTTCCAGGAAGCAGTACTGGCCTGATATATTTATTGATCTTCTTTTAACACAGGGATGA